>JAUYDO010000226.1 GCA_030691835.1 Dehalococcoidia bacterium
CGAGCAGGTCAACTATCATAGAGATGTAGGCGGAAGGTTGACCTACATAACCTGAAGCGATGCGCGCCTTCTTCGCCTTCAGGTCGGCATACGTTTTGAAGGGTGAGTCCGCTTTCACTAGCGTGCCGGTTGCGGCGCGGGCTATTGCCGCCAGAACGCGGAGATTAGGATTTGCCATGTAGAATGGTTTATCGCCCAGCATATTGTCCGGTACGGGCACGGCGGATACCTTGCCGGTGTAAGCCCACCATGCGTCCATGTTATGGGCACTGCCCAGCTCGGGTTTTCCGGTAGAGCTCATCTGCGGTACCCATGCCGGCGGTCCGGTGGTCGCCGTCACCACTACCAGAATAGGGGATTTCTCAGAGGCTACCTTGCTCAGCGCCGAAACAACGGCGTGATGCATGGTGCCCACTGCGTGGCTGGCGAATGATATCTTCTCCGGTAATGCGGCGGTTGGGGATGGCGCAGGCGCCGGCGGGGGCGACGGTTTTGGCGCTGGAGCGGGTGCCGGTGCAGGCGCTGGCGCTGGTTTCGGGGCGGGCGCCGGAGACGGCGCGGGCGCTGAACAGGCTACCAGTAAAGCCAATAGAGCTATACAGCTAATAAATACTACCAGTGTCCTTTTCAAGTTATACCTCCTGTCTAAATAGACTTATTCTATCTTTCAAAGTCAGTCCAGATAAATGGATTTGGTTAATGGGGTTCTATTGACCCTGACACTATAATGTGCTTCACATGACACCACCTCCTCGCACTTGAAGTGATTGAGCTGTTAACATTCTTCTCTATTCTATGAAATGTATATATACTCAGGGCGGTGCGTCAATCGTTTGCATATAGTTGGCTTGTAGCCATGATACAACAACAACCGTGTACCTTGTCAAGTGGTGAATCACCGGTGTTCGGTAAGTAGTTCACTCCGTTCTGAGTCCTTCAGGTACGTGGGCAGTTCAGCCTTATATTAACAATCTCCGGCGTATGCGCATCCCGCGAAACGCGGAATAATTTTACTTAGCCGCGACTACTGGCAGGAGCGGGGGAAGAGTATAAAGAGAAGGGGCTTCCGCAGAAAATGGTCTTTGCCGACCTTTTGTTCGTGAAGAAAGTTACCAAAGAAGGAGTCCATGTCCGTCTTTTTGCATCTTACTTTCGCCATCTTAACCTCCCGCTTTCTGTATAGTATAACGGCTCTGAGACTAAGCGGCTAGTGGAAATTATTTGTTGCTAAACAATCTCCTAGCGCATCCGTAATCCGTGAGTCCGAATTCAAGAAGCCCACCTCAACGGTATTGTCATTGCGACCCCGTACTTGATACGGGGGAAGCAATCCGTGAAATCCGGGGGTACGGATTGCTTCGTCGTCCCGATGCGTCGGGACTCCTCGCAATGACATTAGTAAACGACCTCTATATACGTTATTGACAAGCTCAGACGCTGGTGCCATAATACCAGCCGTTAGCTACCGCTGTCATGCAATCCGCAGTGTAAATACTTCAGAGAAGGGGGCAAAGTTGGAACTTAATCTCTCCAGATTGGGCTGGCGCGGCAGAGCCGGTCTGATACTCCCCAGCTCGAACACGGTCACCGAGCCGGTGTTCTACGCGCTGGCACCTCAGGGAGTATCCTTTCATACCACCCGCACCTTCATCGCCGGGACCAGCCTGCAAGAGGTCCAGGCAATGGAGAAGGACAAGGAAAGGGCGGTGCGTGAGCTGGCTTCCGCTAAAGTGGACTGCATCGCCGACTGCTGTACCGCTAGCGGCGTGGTGAGAGGTCTGGAGGCGGATAAGGCGTTTTGCGAGAGCGTCGAAAAAGAGACCGGGATTCGGACTACTTCTACCCTGCAGGCGATTGTTGAGGCGCTGAGGGCGCTCAAGCTGAGTAAACTTGTTGCCACCAGCCCCTATCCCCCGGAGATGGACGAGCTTGAGAAAGACTTTTTTGAGAAAAACGGCTTCAGCGTGATAAACATAAAGGGACTCGATATTAAAGAGGGCTGGAAGCTGGGAAGAGTCCCACCCGAGGATATTTACCGGCTTTGCCGTGACGCATGGGATAAAAGGGCGGACGGACTTTTTATCAGTTGCATGACCTTCAATTCGATTCCGGTGATTCAGGCTCTGGAGCTGGCTCTGCAGGTACCCGTGGTCACCTCCAACACGGCGACACTGTGGAAAATACTGAGAATGCTGGGGATAACCGAACCTATTTGGGGCTACGGCAGACTGCTCTCAGACTATATGAAATAACTCCCCCTTTAGAAAAGGGGGTGACTAGCTTGCATTTTTAGTAAAAAATATGCTATATTGTCCGCATGTTCCTCAGTAGTCATTCCGGCAAAGGAGAATCATCTATGAAAGAGACAGTGTTCGAGGCGGATGTCCTGTGTGTAGGTGGCGGCATAGCCGGGCTGATGGCGGCAATACACGCCGCCGACTCTGGTGCACGGGTTATCGTGGCGGAGAAGGCGAACACCCTGCGCAGTGGCAACGGCGCTACCGGCAACGACCACTTCCGCTGTTACATTCCCGAGTTTCATGGACCTGACGTTCAGCCCCTGGTAGAAGAAGTCGCCCATTCCCAGGTGGGCAATGCCCGGACCATGAACACCGTGCGCGTCTGGATGGAAAATTCCTTCGACATCGTGAAGCTATGGGATAGCTGGGGCATCCCCATGAAGTATAAGGGTACCTGGGAGTTCGCCGGTCATACCCTTCCCGGCCGCCCGTTCACCACGCTAAAGTACTCCGGTCAACAGCAGAAACCTGTTCTGACCAGGGAGGCACGCAAGCGGGGTGTCCAGATTGTCAACCGGGTCACCGTCTTTGACCTCCTGTGCGAAAGCGACCGCGTTATGGGGGCTATCGGTCTAGATTCCAGGGAAAATCAGCTCGTGGTCTTTAGAGCCGGGGCGGTTATCCTCTGTACCGGCACCTGTGTTAGGCTCTATCCCGGCATAGCGCCCGGCTGGAACTTCAACCGTGCCTACTGCGCCGCCACCACCGGTGACGGGCGGGCTATGGCGTACCGCGCCGGTGCTGAGCTTATCAATGTGGAAATGCCCCAGCGCTGGGCTGGTCCCAAGTACATGGCTCGCTGTGGCAAGGCGACCTGGGTGGGCGTTGTAAAAGACCCGGATGGGAAGCCGGTCGGTCTTATGAGCAAACCGGACCGGAAGTACGGCGATGCTATTGCAGACGCCTATCACACTCTCTTTGCGGATTATGCCAAACTGGGTAAGGCGCCGCTGTACATGGACTGCCGCGACGCTTCCGATGAAGACCTGGACTATATGAAGTACTGGCTGGTGCACGAGGGCAACATGGCGATGCTGAATCACATGAACGAAGAAGGCATCGACCTGAAGAAGCACGCCGTCGAGTTCACGACCTACGAGCTTACCACTGCGGGTGGCGTAAGGTTCAATGAGAAAAGCGAGACATCATTGAAGGGGCTATATGCCGCCGGCGATGAATATTTCGGCGGCATCTCAGCCGCCGCTGTCTTTGGCTGGCTTGCGGGCGAAAACGCTGCTAATTATGCAAAACGGGCTAAGGCTTCTGATGTCGCCGTCGCCAGGGAGACGGTTGACCAGAAGATGAGCCTTCTGTCAGGGATGCTGAGCCGGAGCTCCGGCGCTAGCTGGCAGGAAGCCAATATCGCTCTTCAGCAGACCATGCAGGACTACGCGGGCGGGGTCCGTTCGGAGACGATGCTCCAGGCCGGGCTTGCCCATCTGGGAAGGCTGAAGGAGAAAGCTTACAATGGCATGCTAGCCGGCAATCCTCATGAGCTTATGCACTGTATTGAGGTGCTGAATCTCTTTGACGTCGGAGAGCTGGTTTTCCTCGCTTCCCTGGAAAGGAAGGAGACCAGGGGCGGGTTCATACGCCCTGACTATCCGTACGCCAATCCCCTTTTGAACAATAAACTGCTCGTCTGCAAAATGGTTAACGGTAAACCGGTCACTGAATGGATACAGATGAAGGGTTAAGGAGGTAATAAATGCCGCCAATTATAAACAAAGAAAAATGCAATGCCTGTGGCATATGCGCCAACGTGTGTCCCCAGGATGTTTTCTGGGGCTCGGAGAAGAAGAAAATACCCGTAATCAGCTATCCCGAGGAGTGCTGGCACTGCAACGCCTGCGTGCTTGATTGCCCGGTAGAAGGAGC
>JAUYDO010000228.1 GCA_030691835.1 Dehalococcoidia bacterium
GTATTCATGTAGGCTTCGTTGTCAAAGCAGAAGTAGATGAAGTTGTGACCCCGCTCCAGCGCGCCGGAGAGCGCCTGCATCCCGATGTCACAGGTGCCGCCGTCGCCAGCCATGGCTATCGCCTTGGTGTCCTTTAGCAACGACCTGCCCTTTCTGACCATCGCTTTCAGACCGCTCTCAATCCCCGAGGCAACGGCGGCGGTGTTATCGAAAAGGGTGTGAATCCAGGGGACCATCCATGAGGTGTAAGGTAGCTGTGAAGACACTATCTCCATGCAGCCGGTGGCATTGGCGATAATAACATTGTCACCGAGCTCTTTGCACACCAGCCTGACTGCCAGCGCCTCCCCGCAGCCGATACAGGCACGGTGTCCCGGAACAAACTGCTCCTTTTGCGCTATCAGTTCGTCAATATAGGTGAGCCTCTTCTGTTGCGTCATTCTCGTACTCCGTACATCTCGAATTCGCGAGTGCTGCCTTTCCGGGCTATCTCGAGCCCGCGGTTGACGATGTTCTCGAAGTCCGTGACCGAGATATCTCTGCCCCCGAGACCGCCGACGAAGCTGACTACCTTCGGTTTCTTGTCCAGTGGGTACAGAGCCGCCTTTATCTCCGAGCAGACCGGTCCGCCCACCCCGCCGAACGATATAGCCCTGTCCAGGACAATCAAGATATCAGCGTCTTTGAACGCCTGGCGCACCTCATCGAAGGGGAATGGACGCCACAGCCGGAGCCTGACCAGTCCCACGTCCTTGCCTTCAGCCTTCATCTTGTCTATGGCGGTCATTGCGGTCTCGCTGTAGCTGCCCATGGTGAGCAGTAACACTTTACAGCCCTCATCGCGGTAGTGCTCCACCGGGGAGTAATGCCGCCCGAAGGCATTCCCGAACTCTTTCCATACCTCCAGGACCACGCTCTTTGACGCCCTGACGTTTTGCTCCTGTGCCCACTTGACCTCGGTATAGATGACCGGGGGCGCAAAGTCGCCCATGGTCACGGGCTTGGTCGGGTTCAGGGGTAGGGGATAGTTGCACGGCGGCAGGAACCTGTCCACCTCGCTCTGCTCCGGCATCATGATTGGCTCCACCATGTGTGATAGATGGAAGCCGTCCAGATGTACCATCACCGGAAGCAGGACACGCTGGTCTTCCCCCATGCGGAAGGCACAGATGATATTGTCCACTGCCTCCTGACCGTTCTCCACGAAGAGCTGTATCCATCCGGTGTCCCGTACTGCCATGACGTCCGAGTGGTCGCCCCAGACGCTCAGCGGCGCTGAAAGGGCGCGGTTGGTGACCGCCATGACGATGGGCAGTCTCATAGAAGAGGCGATATACATCACCTCATGCATCAGCTCCAGACCCTGCCCCGCCGTGGCGGTGAAGCACCTTGCTCCCACCGCCGAAGCTCCCAGGCAGGCGCTCATCGCCGAGTGCTCTGACTCGACCGGGATGAACTCGGCATTCAGCTCGCCGTTCGCCACCAGCTCAGCCAGGTGCTCAACTATGTGGGTCTGCGGAGTAATAGGATAGGCGGAAATGACGTCGGCGTTAGCCAGCTTTACGGCTTCAGCGACAGCTATGGAAACCCCCATTCCTGTTCTGGTCGCCATTATTCCTTCTCCTCAATCATGGTTACTGCCTTTTTCGGGCACTCCGCTGCACAGATGCCACACCCCTTGCAATAATACATGTCAGGTTCATAGTACCCTTCGGCGGTCTTCTTGAAGCACCCCTCCGGGCAATAGATAGCGCATAGACCGCACTTGGTACACTTGTCAAAATCCACGATAGGGCGCTTTGACTTCCAGTCGCCGGTGCGGTACTGCCGTGCGCTCCCCGGCTCGGTAACTATGCCGCCTATTTCAATATCCTTGCTGGTAAGCTTCTCTTCGGGCTTTGCCATTTTATTTTCTGCTTTGACCAACCGCTATCTCCTTTACCACGGTCTCCTCGTACGCTTTCTTCATCACCGCTATGTTCCTGTCTGCCAGGCGTCCGAGCCGGTGCTTGACCGGTTCAACGAAGGAGTCCAGCTTGATTATATCTGTCGCCTTTAACACCGCGCCTATCATGGTAGTATTGGTAATGGGCACGCCCAGTACCTCCCGGGCAATTCTGGTAGCATCCACAGTGGCTATCGCCGCATTGATGCCGAACTCCTGGCTTATCTGCTCCGGAGTCTTTGTGGTGTTTATAACCACAATCCCGTTGGGCTTCAGCCCCGCCGTCACGTTGACAATGCGCAGAAGTCCGGGGTCCAGGACCACCACCACGTCCGGTTCGGTGATGGAATACCTCAACCGGATAGGTTGACTGGCGCTGATTCTGACGAAGGCGAGCACCGGCGCGCCTCTGCGCTCCGGCCCGAAGCTGGGGAACGCCTGGGCGTACATGCCTTCGGCAATCGCTGCCTGAGCCATCAGTTCCGCCGATGTCACAGCGCCCTGACCGCCACGACCATGCCAACTGTTTTCATTCTTGCTTGATTTGTCAATCACTATGACCTCCTTTTTCCAAAAAAAACGCCCCTGGAGCGACTCGAACGCTCGCAACC
>JAUYDO010000272.1 GCA_030691835.1 Dehalococcoidia bacterium
GACTACGTTAACTGGGTTGCCGACAGCGATGTCACCATGACTCGTGAGACTACGGAAAAGGTCGAGGGCAGTGCCAGTCTCAAGGGAGTAGTCGCCGCAGGCGCAACATTGAATGATACCCTGGTCTACCGTGCCATGGCGACCAAGGACTGGACCAACGGCGACACCATCACCTTCTGGTTGAAGGCTGAAGTCGCGCTGGACAGCAACATGACCTTTGCCCTCGCCACGGGCACCAACCTTCAGACGACGGCGACCCAGACCCAGCTAATCAACCCCACCGGTACGGGCTGGGAGAAGTATACCGTCACCCTGAGTGGCGGCGATGATGACAGCGCCGCCTACTTCGGCATCTACCTGAGCACAGATGCGGCAGGCACCTTCTATCTGGACATCGTCCAGACAGACGCTTCCTTCAACAAGAACGCCGACCCGCTTAAGACCTATGCCAACCAGGTAGTGTTCACCGTAGCCAATGTGCTGAGCGGGCAGCCGATTGACTTCAGCACCACTTCCGATGCGGATACCGACGGCATAATCAGCGACGAGACAACCAGGACCCACAAGGTTATCATCTACTACAGCGACCAGTACCAGCAGGTGACCGACCTTGCCTGGACTCGCACCGCAATCGGTAAGGACGACGGCGATAACCTGCTCGAGCAGAACGAGAAATTCCAGATTACCGTTGACCTCACCTACATTAACAACAACGCAGGCTGGGATTTCAAGAAGGTTGATCCTTATCATCCCTTCACACTGGAGCTCAAGCCACCGACCGGCGGTATCCTGGTAATTGAGCGCAGTATGCCCAACATCATCAAGGACGTCAATGACCTTAACTAAATCATGGAATACCAAAATAATGAAGAAACTAACTAGTAAGCAGAATAGGAGGTAGCAATGCTCGCAAAGTTTCTAAACAGAGTCCGTAAAGGAGAAAAAGGTATCACCGGGTTGGAAACGGCGATAATACTGATAGCGTTCGTCGTTGTGGCAGCAGTGTTTGCCTACACCGTGCTGTCAGCCGGTTTGTTCGCAACACAAAAAAGTCAGGAGGCAATCTACTCTGGCTTGAAAGAAGCTCAGAGTACTACAGAGCTCAAGGGTGCCGTTATTGCCAAAGCGGAGAACACCGGAGCCAGCGGTTATCTTAGCCAGCTAACATTTACACTAGCCAATGCCCTGGGTGGAGAACCTATTGATTTCACCGCGCCGACAGCGGACGGTAGCAACACGGGTCTGGCTGCCAGTGCCAGCAACAACATCGTGGTCATCTCCTACATCGACCAGGACCAGAGAGTGGAAGACCTGTACTGGACCGTCAGCAAACTTGGTGACTCCGATACCGATGACCTTCTGGAAGCCAACGAGAAATTCCAGATAACCATCGGCAATGCCACGGCTGCCGCCGGCGGCGGTAACCTGGTGGATGCCTTGAACCCGAACCTGCTGGTAAACAAGACCTTCACCATCGAAATCAAGACGCCACAGGGTGCGGTAATGATTTTTGAGCGCACTACACCGGCATACATCGACGGTGTAATGAGCTTGAACTAGCTGATGAGCGTGGGAAGATACTCTAAAGCCTGATGGGATGAGGGAGTCCCTTCCCACCAAGAAAATAAAGGAAGGAGGCAAGCAAAAAGATGTATCAGAAGTTAGCTAGACTGCACCGCAGCCAGAAGGGCATAACCGGACTGGAAACCGCAATCATCCTGATTGCCTTCGTGGTAGTGGCGGCGGTGTTCGCCTACACGGCAATATCCGCCGGGCTGTTTGCCACGCAGAAAAGCCAGGAGGCGGTTTACTCCGGGCTGAGGGAGGTACAGAGCACCATGGAGATGCGCGGCAACGTGGTCGCCTACAAGGGTGACGCCAACATCTCCAGCACCGTCGGCAAGGTGGAGTTCACTGTTTCATTGGTTGCCAAGGGTAAAGCCATAGACCTGACTCCGAACTACGTCACGGCAGGCGGCGCCCTGGTCACCAGCGGACTGGAGAACCCGACCCAGATATCCTATTACGACCAGAACGTGACTATCGCCGACGCCGCATGGACACTTAACTTCATCGGCAAATCCACGGATGACTACATTCTGGAGGAAAATGAGAAGGCAGTCATCACGGTGTGGCTCCATACCTATGATGGCTCAGCATGGGCGGCGGGAAGTAACCCACCGTTCCTGGCAGCCAACAACGTAGGCACCAATCACACGTTCACTCTGGAGGTCAAGCCACCCGCGGGAGCGGTGCTGACCATAGAGCGGACTATGCCCGGTTACCTGGACACGGTTATGGACCTTCGTTAGGTCTACCCGGTGTGGGGAGCACAGTCTGTGCTCCCCACACCAGCGCAGTGACAACGGTGGAGGTAACTTTTGTTAGAAGCTGTGGAAGGCAAATGTGTCAGAGGAAAAGATACAAGGTACTGTCGCCATCGGATGAGAGAGGTTCCATTTGGACAAAGTCATTACTACAGCTTTATTAATACTGGCAGGGGTAGTCTGTATGATATTCGTTTTTAACAGCGTTTTCCCTATGCTCAACCGGTCAAGCGAAGCCATGGTCAGTATGGCGGCGACGATAGACGACCGGATGAAGAGCCGCGTAAACATCGTCCACGCGGCAAATACCGCCGACCGCAAGACGATATACCTCTGGGTCAAGAATGTCGGTGATACGCGGATAGTGTCAATTGAGGAAAGCGATGTTTTCTTCGGGCTGGAGACCAACTTCGCCCGTATTCCTCATACCGGTGATGCCGGCGGCAGTTATCCACGCTGGTCCTACTCGTTAGAGAACGACACGGAGTGGAAAACCGGGGCTACCATAAAAATCACCATTACATATAGCAGTGCCCCCAGTGCGGGCACCTATTTTGCGAAGGTTGTCATACCTAACGGTATCTCGGATGAGTACTATTTCAGCATGTAGAGGTCAGGGAGAATGGAAACAGCTATAGTATCGATAATTTGCGTAGCCCTGATAGTGGTGGGGGGCATGACCATGTCCCAAAGCTTCCTTTCCTCAGTTGACAGTACTGCTGTAGGGCTGAGCAACGTAAGTCAGATAGATGAAAAGATACTGAGGACAAATATATCGGTATTAGGCACGAGCCAGCCTTCGTCAGCCAGGGTTGAATTAAGTCTAAGAAACAGTGGACAAATTAAGCTAAATGACTTTGATAAATGGGATTTTATCATCCAGTACACCGATGGCGGTGGTAATTATTTCGTAAAATGGCTCCCTTACACTACCGGCTCGCCGGCTGACAACCAGTGGGGGGTGAAAGGTATTTACATGGATGCCTCTGGTGGGGATGCGGAGGTCTTTGAGCCGGGAATTCTTAATCCCGGCGAGGAGATTATTTTGCGGGCGAGAGTGAACCCGTCAGTTGGGGAAGGTACCACAAATATGGTTACTGTATCCACTCCAAGCGGGGTTACAGCTTCCGCGCTTTTTATCAGAAATTAAATAAGTGAGGCAAAATTTGGGCAAGCCGCTATTCCTGAAAATAGGGAAACATAAAGAGAGCGAACCGAAGAAAAAGAAGTTTGCCGGCTCCGGCGCGCGGAGCTTTGACCTTCTTTACCAGCTCTCTTACATGTCCGTTATCGCCACATCGGGAGCGCCGCGGAGCCAGATTTTCGCCAAAGCGGCGCAGGCACCCTGCGCTTCCTCGGAGTACTTTAAAAAGATAGAACTGATATCGGAGCGACTGCGCTACGACTACGCCAAGGCGTGCCGCACCGTGGGCGAATCAACAAAGGACGAGGATATAAAGGGTCTTCTTCTCCGTTTCACCAGCTCCCTGATTTCCGGTGAGCCGGAGAGCGAATTCCTCAACCGCGAAGCCGAAGCCCAGGCAGAATCCTACGATAATATATACGGCAGGAAGCTTGAGACCCTGAAGCTCTGGACCGATGCCTACGTCTCGCTCATCCTTTCCGCGGTGCTGATTATCATCGTGGGTGTGGTTTCCACCATGGTCTGGAAGATAGAGACCAGCTTCATCGTAGGCTTGATGATGGCTTCCATCATGACCACCGGAATGGGGTTGTGGATAATCTATCTGATGGTACCCCGGGAGACCACGGTGCTGAGCCGGGCTGGCTCCGGTGAGCAGAAATTAGCCATGAAGACTTTTAAAATAAGCGCACCCCTGGCTCTAATGATAGCCGCCTTCCTTTTCGTGGCTAACGCAACGCCGGGGTGGATATTCATACTGGTCGCCGCTCTCGTCTTCCCGACCGGATTCATAATGATGATTGATGA
>JAUYDO010000057.1 GCA_030691835.1 Dehalococcoidia bacterium
TAGTACCGACGGTAGGACAGGCGTCCCTTCAGGGAGAACCTTCTGGGTGAACCCTGCCTGTCCGCAAGCCAGTTTTTCCCAATTTGCGCAAGATTTTATTTTTAAGAGACTAAGTTATCAGTTATCAGCTATCAGTTAAGAGACTACCTGTGAAATAACTGACTGCTGATAGCTAATTAAATGAAGTCCTCCATCAGGGCGAAAATCTCATTCTGGTCAAGCCTGTTATCGCGGCTGAGCTTCTTCTTTACCCGTTCTGCCACCTCGTGCCGGCGCGGGTCTTTCATATCATCGAGCGAGGAATACACATTGATTCTCCTGCCGACGATGAAGTTGGCTTTCTCATCCGGGGACAGCGCTTCGAATCTGGCTATCACTGCCAGCATCCCGTCTTTGTCGTCGGGCAATCTGCCCTCGAGCTCCGGTAACAGGTTGGAGATGTGGTCGCTCACGAAATTTGAGTTGCACTCCAGGCTCACGATCAGTTTTCTTTCCTCTTTGACAATCTCCTCGTCGGTCGCCATAACGAACTTAAGGCTCTGTATGTCTTCATGCAACGGCATTCTTTTGTTTACGCACAGCGTCCTGACCCTGATGAAGTCGGGACCGATTTCGTTCAGCACTCCGGCGGTATGGGTAGCATGCTCTTCCGACATCTGCTTGCCGCCGAGTCCCAGGATGACGTACTCCGAGAGAGATATGCCAGACTGGACGACTTTCCTGCCGCCCTTGACGTGCTCTTCGGCGGTGACCCCTTTGTCCATGTAAAGGAGCAATGGGTCATAGCCCGATTCCAGCCCCAGGTGCAGTCGCGACAGGCCGGCTTCACTCAGCCTTGCCAGCTCCTCTGGTTTCTTTCTGTTGGCTGTCTGAGACCTCCCGTAGCTGGTTATCCTCTTTACGCCGGGAAAAGTCACCTTGAGGAACCTGAGCACCTCGACAAGGTCATCGGTCTTCATCAGGAGGCTGTTGGCATCCTGGAGGAAGACATTCTCGCCGCCGGCATAGAGCCACAGGGCGACGTTGCGGAAGCCTTCGCTCGGCGGGTCGGCGAGCAACCTGCCCGCCACCTCCTTGATGTCGGTACTGGTTTGAAGCGCCACCTCCGCCATCCTGTCCTTCATGACCTTCGCGGTGTAGATATCCGCCTCTATCTCATCCACCGACCTCATCTCGAATTTCCGCCCTTTGTAGGTGTGGCAAAACCGGCATTTGTTCCACGGGCAGTTCCTGGTGGCTCTGATGAGCAGTGAATACGCCTCGCTGGGCGGTCTAATCGGGCCCAGTTCGTAGGAGAGCTGTTTCTTTTCGTTTGTTTCCATCTTAAATTTGATTATAGTTTAGCCACTCAATAAAATAAAGGGGGAATCAAGCCGTGGTGAACCCTCATACCCATTTACATAGGCACAACGAAGTACTAAAATAACAGCCACATCACCTTGTCATTCTCGGGCTTGCCTGCCCTCGACTCAGAGCGGGGGACCCGGGGAATCCACCCCTCCTACCCTCCGGTATCCGCCAGAGGCGGATGCTTTCGCAGGGGTGACAAAAAGAAGGCTGAAAAAGTTTATTTTCGTAGGAATAAAAGTTGAGTCCGGCAGAAGAAGAAACCAGAATCACGGTAAAGGTCAACCCGAACTCGCCGAAGAACGAGGTAACAGGCTTTGCCGAAGGCGTGCTCCGGGTTAAGATTGCCGCGCCGCCGCTACGGGACAAAGCGAACAAAGAGCTGGTCGCCTTTCTCAGCGAGCGCCTGGGATTGCCCAAAGATAACGTCAGCATCCTCAAAGGTCATACCAGCCGCAATAAGCTGGTGGCAATCAGGGGACTGAGTCAGGCTCAGGTGATGGAGCGACTCTTCCCGCAGTCTAGGTTTTAGTCTTTTTGCTCCGGCGCCGGAGCCAGTAAATAACACCACCGATAACCGCCCAGAGCGGTATGAAGATTACCAGCCAGATTGCCAGCGTGCCCAGCCACAGACCCAGCGTCACGATGCCCCGAACGGCAGACCTGAGTACCTCCAGGGCATTCCAGCCAGCGGGAGCCAACTCCTTAGTGGCAATCTCGGGCTCCAGGTTCACCGTAATCAGGCTCATCGAGGTGCTGCGCTCAAGAAACTGTATCCTGCCTTTAAGCTGTTCTATTTCACTGCGGACGCGGGAAAGGCTCTCGTATATCTTCAGCGTCTCTTCCACCGTGGTAGCTCTATTAAGGAGAGCCAGGTACTGGGCTTCCGTCGCCTCTGCGTTCTTGAGCCTCGCCTGCAAATCGATATACTCTTCTGTCACATCCTGGCTGGTAGCGTTCTCCGACCTCACCCGCACCGCCAGAGCCCTGAACTGAGAAAGCGTCTGCTCGAACTTATCATCGGGCACCCGGACGGTTATAGAAGCCCTGAGGTTCTTCTCCTCGCCGGATATGAAGGAGGAGACCACGAAGCCGCCGAAACCCTGGGCTATCTGCGCAATCCTGTCACGCGCGGTTAGAATATCATTTACCACGAGCAACATGTTGCCGTTGCGGACGATACGGCGGTCCTGAGAAGTTGACGGCACGACAACCCCACCGGCGAAACCTCTATCTGGAGCTCCCGGAGCCGGTGCTGGTGCCGGAGCCGGTGCGGGAGCAGGTCGGGGGACTACGGAGGGTGCTGGCGCGTTGGCGCAGGCAACACCCACCACGGCGATAGCCAGAATTACTGTTACTGCGAACCATATTTTTTTCATGACAGCCTCACTACCAGTATACGCTACTTCACCAGTATACGCTACTTCCAAATTAAAGAGTATATTGTGATTTCTATGAACAAGACGCCGAGGGCGATGGTGGTGTATCGAAGAGAAACCGGAAGACAGAGTTGGAAACTAAAGCTATCGCTGGGAGGAAAGTGAAGCCGGCTCTTTGACTCGACAGCTAAATCAGCCCGACTTCCTTGCCGACTGCCTTAAAAGTCTCAAGAATCTTATTGAGGTGCTCTTCCCGGTGGGTAGCCATAAAGCTCGTGCGAAGCATCTGTCTACCCTCTGACACCGCCGGAGGAATAGCGGCGTTGACAAAGACACCTTTCTGAAAAAGAAGTTTCCATGTCATGAAAGTGCTGTTCGTATCGCCGATAACAATGGGAACAATCGGCGTGGCTGAGTTTCCGGTTTTAAAGCCCAGTTCACCGAATGCCTGACGCATGCGCCGGGCAATCATGTTGACCCGCTCGATACGCTCCGGTTCATCGCGCATCACGTGTAGAGCGGCAAGGGCGGCGGCGGCGTTGGGGGGTGAAATGCTGGCGCTGAAAATGAGTGACCTGGCGTTATGCTTGATGTAATGGATTACATCATTCTCGCCGGCAATGAAGCCGCCCAGGGAAGCAAATGACTTGCTAAAGGTGCCCATTATCAGGTCTACTTCGTCCGTTAGCCCGAAGTGTGCCGCCGTGCCTCTGCCTCCCCCCAGTACCCCGAGGGCGTGAGCATCATCCACCATCAGTCTGGCACCGTATTTCCGGCAAATGCTGACCAGAGCGGGCAATGGAGCAATATCGCCCTCCATGCTAAAGACGCCGTCCACGACCACCAGCTTGCCCATGGTTGTTGGTATTTCTGCCAGGATGTTCTCCAGGTCCTGCATATCGTTGTGGCGGAACCGCTTAACCTCTCCCCAGGATAACCTTGCGCCGTCAACAATGCTGGCATGGTCATCTTTGTCCAGGATAACCACGTCTCCGCGCCCGACAACGGCACTGATAGTCCCCAGATTGACCTGCATGCCGGTGGAGAACGCCAGAGCCGCCGGCTTACCCACCCATTCTGCCAGCTCGGTTTCGAGTTGTTCATGGAGTTCCAGTGTGCCATTCAGGAAGCGGGAGCCGGTACAGCTTGTGCCAAAGCGGTCGATGGCGTCTTTGGCGGCTTTCTGTACTGCCGGATGAGTGGTCAGACCAAGATAGTTGTTCGAGCCGCACATAATCAACCTTTGTCCCCGGCATTCAGCAGTCGCGCCATCGCTTCCGGTCATGGGGATGAAGTACGGGTAGAAGCCGGCTTTTATGGCTTCTTTAGCGGCAGTGTACTGGAAGCATTTATCAAAGATATCCATGGCTTACTTCCTCATGCTCTCTACTTTCTTTTTTGACCTCGCCACCAGTCTGTCCATTAGCCAGTATGTCCCATTGCCAAGCACCCGGGTCAACAGGAAGACCAGTCTCCCTTCAGCTCCGGGGATGATAATATACTGCCGGCGCGCGATTCCGCGCACAATCGCCCGGGCAACCGCTTCCGGGGTCATGACCTGTGAGTCGTACAGAGCTTTTATGACCGGCGACTTCAACTGGTTCTCGCGCTCCAGTTGAGGGGTGGCGGTGTCCTGTGGAAAGACAACGGATACCTGAATCCCGAGCGGCTTTAGCTCCGCCCTCAGCGAGTCCGAGAAACCGCGCACGGCGAACTTTGAAGCGCAATAGGCAGAATAACCGTAACCACCAAGAAAACCGTAAACCGATGAGATGTTGACTATATGTCCTGAGCGGCGAGCTATCATTGATGGCAGGCAAGCGCGGGTCATGTTCACCCCGCCGAAGTAGTTTAGTTCCATTAGCTGGCGTATAACGTTCATGTCCATTTCCTGGACTACACAGGGATCGACATCCCCGGCGGAATTGACAAGTATGTCCGGAGCGCCGCAGGCTCCGGTGACCTCGGTGACGGCGGCTTCTGCCTGTTTAACATCGGTGACATCAGCCGATATTATGCCACAGAGCTGGCTTGAGCTTCTACATGCTCCTTTGACCTGGGATAACGCCGACTGCAGAGGCTCGCGGCGGCGCGCCACCAGCCATACATGGGCACCTCTCTCCGATAGCAGTCTGGCTGTCGCCAGCCCTATCCCGCTTGACCCGCCTGTGACAAGCGCCACTTTCCCCTCAAATGCAGTCTCCACCCTAATCATACCGAAAGCAATTCACTCAGATGCCAAAAACCTGAACTTAGCTCTCCGCCTCTATTACCATGTAAAAAGCATCATATACCCAGCCAGCTTCCATGTCAATACGCCGCATTGAGTCGAGCATCCCGTGAAACGCGGAATAATTTTACTTAGCCCCGGCTACCGTATCACGGCTGGTTCTCTAGACTGGGAGTGACTGACTCAAAGTGATAAATGAAAACGGTATTATATAATGACTCTGACCTCACCCCCTTTATCCCCCGCTCCTGCGGCAGGAGCGGGGGAAGAGTACAAAGAGAAGGGGCGGAAGCCCCTTCTCTTTTGAACTTCAACCCCTTCCCTGCTCA
>JAUYDO010000080.1 GCA_030691835.1 Dehalococcoidia bacterium
CTTGTTTAGTCCGCCAGAGGCGGAGTAGTGCTTAGTCCCTTAAAAATAAAATCTTGCGCAAAGCTTGTCCTGAACTTGATTCAGGATGGAAAGAAACTGGCTTACGGACAGGCAGGGTTCACCCAGAAGGTTCTCCCTGAAGGGACGCCTGTCCTACCGTCGGTACAACAGGCCTCCGTGCCTGTCGCGTCCTTTTCTTTTGGTTCCGGCTTGTCCGGGTTAGAATTTAGGACTTAATCTTTCTTGGACTACATATAACTGTTTAATGCGTTTCTTACGATTTTAGGGGGTTGTGGTGATTACCACCAGCAGGATGAGACTCCGTGAGAAAAGACTGTCTGATGGCAGGGATGACTACGCGTGGCGCACCGACCCGGAGCTGGCGCGCCTCGATGCGGCATCGGTCCTGAACATCAGCTACTCTCAATACCTGGCTGAGTACGCCTTCGAGCTCAGCTACCCCTCATCGAACCGGCGCGAGTTTGCCATCGAGAGGATGGACGGCAAACACATCGGGAACTGCGTGTACTACAACATCGATGTGGTTAAAGGTGAGGCGGAGATAGGCATCATTCTCGGAGACCGTTCCTGCTGGGGCAACGGCTACGGCACCGAGGCGGTGAACACCCTGCTTGACTACGTCTTCCGTAAGACCGCCCTGGAGCGAATCTACCTCCACACTCTGGACTGGAACGTCAGAGCGCAGAAGTGCTTTCAAAAGTGTGGCTTCACTGAGTACGGTCGCCTGGTCAAGGATGGCTATGACTTCATAAACATGGAGATACGCCGCAGTGACTGGGAGCAGAGGCATCAGGAACCTGAGAGCCAACAAGTCGACCCGGATTAGTTTCTTTTCTCAGTTAGCAGACCTGTTTTCGATGAGCTTGATTTCAAACAGCCAGGGCCACAGCTTTCCTGTCACGAATAGCCGGTCATTCTCCGGGTCATAGGCAATACCGTTCAGAACAGCCGCCGTGCCGCTGGGCTGCCGGGTCTTAATAATCCCGGTAAGGTCGAGCCAGCCGGTCACCCGGCCGCTCTGCGGCTCGATTATGGCTATTTTGTCCGTTTGCCATACGTTTGCATAGACCTGTCCTCTGACAAATTCAAGCTCGTTAAGCCCGCTTATGAGCGTGCCTTTATCGCTTACCTGAATACGGGCGACTGTATTGAAGGTGAGCGGGTCGAGGAAACGCATAGTTGACGTGCCGTCGCTTATAATAAGGCGGCTCCCGTCATAAGTGATGCCCCACCCCTCCCCAGGGTAATAGAATTGGGATATCATTTTGAAGGTATCTTTTTCATAGACGAAGCCCACGCCCGTTTGCCATGTCAACTGAATTATCCTGTCCCCGTAGTCAGCAATGCCCTCACCGAAATACTGGGACGGCAACTCGATTTTCTGGAGTACCTTACCGGTCTTCAAATCTACCTTACGCAATGACGACTCTCCGTAGCGCCCTGTCCCTTCGAAAAGAAAGCCGCTATCAAATACCAGACCCTGTGTAAAAGCGCCCGTGTCATGAGCATACGCATTGACCACTTCATATGAATAAAGACGTACGGTTTCAGGTGTAGGCGGTAACTCGGGTTTACTGACCGGCGGAGTGGTGATGAGAGGAGTACTGGTGACCGGCGCAGGCTTGCTCTCCACGGGCTCCGGTGCGCCTGAGCAAGCGGTGATGCCCAGGATGGCGAGCAATAAGGATAGTGTTAATAATAAAGTATTTCGATTTACAATCATATATACCCTAACCCGGACAAGCCGGCACCAAATTAAAGGATGCGACAGGCACGGAGGCCTGTTGTACCGACGGTAGGACAGGCGTCCCTTCTGGGTGAACCCTGCCTGTCCGCAAGCCAGTTTCTTTCCATTTTGCGTAGGATTTCTGACTTAAGGTACTAACTTGCTCTTTTTCAAGTAGCCCGCCATGTCTCTGGCGATTTCGTCCAGCCCAAGCTCTTTGAGCTTCTCAGACATCGGGATGCCGGTCTTCAGGTCCCAGCCGCACAGCTTATAGAAGTCGTCAAGCAGTACGTCAAGCTCCACTATCTGCCCTTTAGTCGGACCGGACTTCACGCTCTCAGTGAGGAGCCGTTTCGGCAGTGTATCCCAGCTCCGGCGCGCACCCTCTCTCACGTTGAACGCTCTCTCGATATTGCTTCCCCGTTCGCCAATCCGGTAGAGGTCATCCGGCGTCAATTTGAACCCGGTAGCCGCGCTGAGCAGTTCCGCCGTTGTCTCGGCGCTCAGTGCCCCCTCGGGGAAGACACACAGGGTGGCGGTATCAGCCAGGACTCTCCTCTCCCGGACCCACTTGGTTATCGCCGCCTTGCCCTCGGTTGAAAACCGTTTATCTCCGGTTGGGAGTTCCTTAAGAGACTGGGCGTTGGCTGAGCCGCCCGACTTATGACAGCCGCCGCGCGAGCCGCAGGCGAACACCAGCGCCACGCTCTTGGCACCCCTGGGGTCGTAGCCGCCGAGCTCCATGCCCTTGACCTGCATGGCGAACGCCTCGGAGCCTTTGCCAAACTTCTCCGACATCCGCCTGGTGCCCTGTGCCAGAAGCTCGCCGAAGCCGCGGCGGTAGGCAGTCTCGTGTATCAGCTTTGCCAGCAGGTCGGCGCGCCCGAACCTGACCTCGTCGCCGCCGGTCTCCCTGTTCGTTATAATGCCCTTCTCATAGCACTCCATAGCGAAGGCTATAGACACACCCATCGAGATAGTGTCCAGCCCGTACTGGTCGCACAGCGAATCAGCTTGAATCACCGCGGTCTGGTCGGTTATATCACAGCAAGCGCCGAGAGAGTATTCCGCTTCATAGTCCGGACCCTCGGTGAGAACGCCGGCATACGGTCCCTCCCGTGCCACGGTCAGCTTGGAGCACTTCACGTTGCACGGAGGCGCACAGCGGACATCCTTCTTAACGAACTTCTCGCGCCAGGTCTGGGCAAAGAGGTTGACGCATCCGGGCTGGCTGGCATCCTGCCAGTTGCGCCAGGGTATTATGCCACCCTCATTCAGTGCCGGCATAGCCATAAGGCTGCCGTAGAGCGGGAACATCTTGCTCACCACGGGGTTATTCTCGATGTCCTGGTTGGCGCGCTTTATCGCGGTGCGGAAAGCCGCGGGGTCAGCCACCTTTGGCGCTCCGGTGCCCCGGAGCGCAATAGCTTTCAGGTTCTTGGAGCCCATCACCGCGCCGGCGCCGCCACGCCCCGCCGCCCTGCGCTCGGAGATGATAGCGGCGTAAAGCACCAGGTTCTCACCCGCCGGACCGATGCAGGCAATCCTCACTTTATTGTCGCCAAGCTCGTCCTTGATGACGTCCTGGGTGTCACCTGTAGTCATGCCCCAGAGAGCCGCGGCATCTTTTATCTCAACCTTATCATCTGATATAAATAAGTAGACAGGCTTC
>JAUYDO010000086.1 GCA_030691835.1 Dehalococcoidia bacterium
AAGTACCATGTTCCTGGCTTCATTGGCAAGCCTGAGGTAATGGGCATCAGAGGCATACAACAGCGGGACTTCCTCGTCTCTTATCCTTTCTAATTCGTTAATTGCCTTTTCCAACCTGTCATCTCGTGAGATGACCACGACGTCATACGGGATAACCGCTTCTTGCAGTGCAATAATAACGTGGTCAGGTTCAATGCCATCTTTTATTTCCAGAGGAGCCGAGGTAGACTTTTTGAGCATCTCTACCTGCCGTTCATCTATTCCTGGCTCTTTTGCTTCTCTGGAATACTCAGCAGCAAATCTCCCGGCTCTGGCTCCGGTCACCGCGGCGCCGGGAAGGCGTGAAGGGAGAGCGATGGACCTCGCCATGGCGTCTCCACAGACGTAGAGTCCAGGCAGATTGGTTTCGCACCTGGTATTGGTAAAAACGCCGCCCCCCATTGCGTTTGTGGCAAGAAAGGCAGGTGCCCATTCCATTTTCCTTACAATTCGGTCGCCTATTATAATCCCAGCCCTCTCCATTATCCTGACCGGGATAGGGAGTACAACCTTTAACTTCCTGACCTGTTCAGGTGTAAAGTGAGTCATGTCAAGGTACATCGGTCCTCTGCCTGCCCGTACTTCCATCGCTGCCGCCTCAGCAATGCGCGGCATGCTGGTCTTGTTACCAAGCACAGGGTCATACTCATGAAGGAACTCTTCGGCATTAGCATTTACGAACTTTCCACCAAGACCCTGAAACATATTCAGCCCCTGAATATCATACTCGGTTGAGGTCTCGTGGTGAATCTCCCCTATTTCAAATCTCCCCAGCACAGCTCCGGCTCTGTATGCCATGGCATAGCTCTCACCCGTCTGAAATTTATGGCCGGCAAATCTGGACTTATAGGTGCATGCGCCGGCAGCCAGGACAGTAGCTTTCGACTTTAAGACTTTAAATTCACCGGTTCTACAATCAAAACCGATGGCTCCGGTTACTCTTCCACCGGGCTCTCCATTTTCGGTCAAAAGGTCGGTTATCATAATATGACCAAGAACATTCACATCGCTCGTCTTGACTTTCTGTGCCATCGCCTCCATTAGCTGCGTCCCGTGGAACATACACTTTAGCTGGCCGTGTTTCTGCACCATCCTTTCAAACTTGCCATTCGGAGTTTTTTCCCATTCCACTCCCCATCCTTCCATTTCCAGTAGCCTCTCATAAGACTCATCCAGATGTACGTTGAGCCATTCCGGGTCATAAAGCCCCGCTCCAAAGCTGTCGCTATAGGTATATGTCCTAATCAGAGCGTCCTTATCATCTTCAGGGAAGTTCATCATGTAGACGCCGGCGGCGAACGTCGAGACGCTGTCTTTGCCCAGCTTTCCCTTGCTCACCAGAGTTACCTTATTAGCGCCAGACTCCTTAGCCTTTATAGCGGCGAAGGTTCCAGCCAGTCCGCCTCCGATAACGAGGACATCAGCCTCTATTACTTTTGTGTCCATTCCAAACCTCCACAAATTCACATTTCGGGCTATGCTCATAAAAGTATGTGGTCAAACAAACTGGTACATCAAATTACTTTGGAATCCTGAAATTATCGCTGTAGTAGCGGCTCGGCGTGAACTTGTATTTGTCCATGGGCAGAGGCACGGTACGCAAGTTCATTTTCTTGCCGTCATAGCCGACCAGTATCCACTTCAGCCAGTTCTCGTTGTCACGGGTCGGATAGTCCTCTCTGTAGTGCGAGGCTCTCGATTCCGTCCGCATCAGTGACGCTCTGAGCATAGCTTCAGCGACAAGGGTCATATTCTTAACTTCCAGCAGTTCGACCAGATAGTGCGGGTCTGCGGCGCCCATATGAGGCAGAAGCTCGTCCCGGATGGTCTCAATACGGCTCAAAGCTCTCTTCAGGCTGGCTTCATTCTTGAGTATGGTGATGTCCCACGGGAACACTGCGTTCTGGATTTCCAGCAGTACCTCCTCTGGCTCAATGCCCTCTTTGCCCAGTGGGGAATAAATCTCGCTCTTGAGAGCCTTAACTTCACCCGCGTTCAGGCTGGATGCCGACCGTGAGCCGGCGTATTTGGCGGCTTGTTCACCGGCCCTGTAGCCCAGTACTGTCGCCGTGCCGATAGACCATGAACCCATGGTAACTCCGGGGTCGATGCTCCGTACCCTGCCGCCCACGAACAAACCGGGAACGTGCGTCCGACAGTTTATGTCTGCGTATATCCCCTGGACAGTCCAGAAGACGGGCATGATTTCCCACGGCTCGTCAAAGGGCTTCTCGCCCTTGCTGTGCAGTTTATCTATGTGTAGCGCCATCCAACCGTGACGGTCCGCCTTGAGGAACTGCTTGTCTTCAGGCTTGATTGGTCCGTAGTCAACGCGGAAGGGTCCTCTGCCCTCCCTCGCCTCCATAGCCATGGCGCGCGCCTGGAAGTTGTAATCAATCTCGCTCTTGAGCACAGGGCAGTACCTGTCCATGAAGGCTTCGCCCTTTGCATTGAGCAGGACGGCGCCCATGGGGAAAGCGGTGCCCAGGGCTTCCCAGACAAAGCGGGACGGCTGAAGCCAGAGCGTGTGGAACTCCATGTTTTTAAGCTCTGCTCCTGCCTGAAGCGCCATAATCATGCCGTCGCCGGTGAGGAAGAGTTGGGCGGCATACTGTCCCTTGAACGAGCACTGACCGGTGGCGATGACCACAGCGCCAGCCTTGAAGATATAGAACCTGCCGCTCCGGCGGTCAATACCGACGGCTCCTATTACCGCATCGCCCTGTTTCAGGAGAGACACTATGAAGAGCTTGCTCAGGCACCTGACGCCGAGCCTTTCGGCTTCTATATATAGCGATTCTATCTCTTTAATGCCGCCTGCCAGCCTGGGATATGGGTAGACCTTCCGGATATGCTCAAGACCGCGTGTGGTGAGGAGGCGGTATCCCATATCAGGTCCTTCAATAAACCTTACACCGTATCTCTCCAGGTCTCTGACGCGGTCGAAGGTGTCGCGGTATACGGACTCAACCAGGTCTTGCTCGCAGAGCCCGTCCTCGAAGTACATCACCTCCTTGACCCAGGCGTCCATGTCATGACCGGGCAGGAAGACCTGGTGACCGCCCAGTGCAAAGTAGCACTGGCTGGTGTGACCCACCTGTCCTTTATCTACAAGGGTGACGTCTTTAACAAAATCCTTTGCCCTTACGGCGGCGAATAGTCCGGCGATGCCTGAACCGATTACGAGTACATCTGTTTCTATGACCGTTCCCAGCTCTTCCAATCTGGCCATCTTTTAGCTCCTCGCGCCTCTGGCTCTGGCAGTATAAAGCACATCGTAGTTTTTGGTGTCTCCCGGAATCTTCAGCAGGACAGGCATCACCTTGCGGAACGGGTCAACGTTCACCGCCTGGTAAGGACAGCCCATCTCGCAGTTATAACAGGTCATGCAGTTCTCAAGATAGGCGGCGAACGCTTTACTGCCGCAGGACATGCACCGCGAACCCTCTCTCATCGCCGTCTCTTCACTGAACCCGGACTTTAGCTCGTTGAAGTCTCCCTTCATCTTTGTGAAGGGGCTGACGGGCGCCGCCTGTCTGGGTTTCTTCTCGATTCCTTCCTTCGGATGCTTTCCCACAATGACAGGTTTCCCGTATCTCAGGCTCTCCGGCGCTCCGCCCTTCAGATAGCAGTCAATGGATAGAGCCGCGCGCTTCCCCGAGGCGAATGCTTCGACTACCGATGATGGTCCTGTCACGGCGTCGCCACCGGCGAAAATTCCCCGGACACTGGTGGTTAGATTGCCAGCATCTGCTTTTAGGGTGCCTTCTGCGGTCAAGCCAATTTCTGTCCAGTAAGCTGTGTCTGGCGCTTCTCCGATAGCGATAACTACGGTATCGACCTCAATATCAAATTCCGAGCGCGGGACAGGCACAGGGCTTCTCCTGCCGCTGGCATCCAGTTCGCCGAGCGACATTTTGAGGCACTCCAGCCCTTCAACTTTATTACTTCCGACTATCCTGGTGGGAGCGGTAAGCAAGACCAGCTTTGCCCCCTCGCTCTGAACCGCCTCAATACCTTCGGTGAAAGCCGGCATCTCTTCTTTTGACCTGCGGTAGATAACGAATGCCTCCTTAGCGCCGAGCCGCAGT
>JAUYDO010000019.1 GCA_030691835.1 Dehalococcoidia bacterium
ATTTGCATTTGGTTGCTGTGCTCGTCATTGCGAGCGCCAGCGAAGCAATCCGTCTACCCAGCGGACTTTACGGATTGCTTCGGGGCTTTGCCCCTCGCAATGACAAATTGGGTTCTAAACGCTCTCCCCCCAAAACCATTGACTTTTATTCATATCTCACTTTAAACAGTGCTTCTGGGTCGGTACTGGATGGCTTCCGCAAGGTGGTTTGCCTTGATGACGTCCGTATTCTCTAAATCGGCGATGGTAGCTGGAGACCAGGCGGTATGAGCAGGCGCATTACCGGAAGAATCGTGCGCTGTCAAACTGCCTCAAGGTTCTCCAGCTCAACTTGGGGTTTTCGCCCTTTCTTAGCCAGCCCCAAATGCTTGGAGGCGCTCAGCACTTCTATGCCCCAGATTTCCTCGTTTGGACCAAAGTCAACAGCGATGTCTTCGCTGAGCCTTACAGTTGTGACCTGTGCTCGCCCCTTTTTGAAATATATATAAGCCGCGTCAACCTCAGGGTCATAAGTTATTCTCATCCCGGTCCTCCGAAATAGAAGGCATAAACCGTCACTACCACCAGCTTATCACCTTCTTCTATGACAATCGGCATTACTTGCTTAATCTCATAATAGCGGTTTTTCCATCTGGCTTCAAAGGAAAAGTTCTTGCGATACGCAACCCGCCCGCTCTTGGCCATAATTCTCTCCCCGCTTGCTATAGCGGTCTCCACCTCTTCCCTTGTAGCTCCTCTTGCGGGCATCTGCTCAAGAGCATGTTTCGATAAAACAATCCGTTTTGCTACCATTTTACACCGTGCTTCTGGGTCTATACTGTATCGCTTCCGCCAGGTGGTTAGCCTTGATGACGTCCGTATTCTCTAAGTCAGCGATGGTGCGCGCCAGCTTCAGGATGCGGTGAAAGGCGCGTGCCGAAAGGTAAAGCTGTTTCATCGCCGCCTTGAGCAAGCCCTGCCCCGTGTCATCGAGCTTGCAGAACTCCCTGACCTCCGCCGCCGTCATATCCATATTACAGGCGAGTTTGGTGCCCGCGAACCGCTTGCGCTGTATGGCGCGGGCGGCTTCGACCCTCGCCCTAACCTTCTCCGAGCTTTCGCCCAGGCGGTTGTCAGCCAGCTTCTCATAGTCGATATGGGGCACCTCGACAAATATGTCAACGCGGTCGATGAAGGGTCCGCTGATGCGGCGCTGGTACCTTGAAATAATGCTCGGCGGGCAGGTGCACGGGCGGAAGGGGTCGCCGTAGTAGCCGCACGGGCACGGGTTCATTGCGCCGACAAGCTGGAAGTTCGCCGGGAAGGTGACACTGCCATTGGCGCGGCTGATGGTGACCACCTTGTCCTCGAGGGGCTGGCGCATCACCTCCAGCACGTTGTGCCCGAACTCGGGAAGCTCATCGAGAAAGAGGACACCGTGATGGCTGAGGCTGATTTCGCCCGGCTTGGGCCAGTGTCCGCCGCCGACAAGCCCGGCGTTGGAGATGGTATGGTGCGGCGAGCGGAAGGGTCGGTGCCGTATCAGCGGCGTGTCCGATGGCAGAAGCCCGGCGACACTGTATATCTTGGTTACCTCGATGGCTTCGTCTGTGGTCAGGGGCGGCATTATGGCGGGCAAAGCGCGAGCGAGCAGGGTCTTGCCGCTGCCCGGCGGTCCGCACATGACGATGTTGTGTCCGCCCGCCGCCGCTACCTCGAGAGCGCGCTTGACGTGCTCCTGCCCCTTGATATAGGACATATCGGTGTGCTCCGAGGCGGGCGCTACTGCGGTCTCAATCTCAGCGGGCGTGAACTCAGGAGCCGGTATCTCGCCGCGGAGGTAGGCGACCAAATGCGCCAGGGAGGCGAAGGGCAGGATTTTGACGCCTTCGACCAGAGACGCCTCTTTGCCATCAGCATTGGGCACGACGATATTCGGGAAGCCGCGCTGGCGCGCTAAACCGACCATGGGCAGGACGCCGTTGGTGTGGCGCACCGTGCCGTCGAGGGATAGCTCACCGAGGAATACAGTCTGCGTCACATCCGCGGTGACCTGCTCCGAGCTGAGCACAATCCCTACCGCGATGGGCAGGTCATAAGCCGGACCGGCTTTCTTGAGGTCGGCGGGAGCCAGGTTCACGGTAATGCGCCTCATGGGGAAGGTACAACCGGAGTTGCGTATGGCGGAGCGCACGCGCTCTTTGGACTCCTGCACCGCGGTGTCGGGAAGACCGACTATGTAAAAGGCGGGGAGTCCCGGAGAAATATCTACCTCTACCTCAACGATAGCGCCTTCCAGCCCGACCACGGCACAGCTCATGACCTTGGCTAGCATAGCTCATATGTTAGCGTTTGGAGTGGCAGGTGTCAAACGCAACTTTTATTGAATGCAAACGCTCTACAAAAGATTATCTTGTTTACAAGTTTTTTGAGGTATATAATTGGACTATCCAAAAGGACTTGATTTTGATTAGCTAGATGAATAACTCGCCGTTAGGCAAGGAGTGTTTTTGGCAAGTATAAAGGGACCCACTAACGGCGCTTATAAAGGGGACCACCCCCTGCCGAAGTGGCGTCACAAGTTCATGCCTTCTCCTTCCTCCTCAGGCTCTCTTTGAAGCGGTAGCTGTCTCCGTTCATCTCC
>JAUYDO010000245.1 GCA_030691835.1 Dehalococcoidia bacterium
ACCTGGATTCCGTATCAAGTACGGAATGACAGACATTGTTAAGGTGTTACTGGGACACTACACTAGGTATGCGCCCTGCCCGGTAGAACTCGGACCAGACGTGCGGCTCCCCGACGAAGCGTTTCACATCCTCATCGCTGCGCCACTTCTTGTCATCGAACTCATCGAAGTGGACCACGTCCTCCAGGGGTCTCGGCGTGCGCGGTGACGGCTTGTCGCTGGAGGGATAGCCCAGCGGGATACAGCAGAGTATATCGAGCGCTTCGGGCACCTTGAGAGCGACCTTTAGCTGGCGCCCGGTGATGCTCTCGGCACTGCCGGTGAGCCAGACGGTGCCCAGACCCAGCGAGGTGGCCGCCAGGATTATGTTGCACACGGCGGCGGATACCGTCTCGATATAGATGTTCTCGGCGTTCTCGCGGTACATCTTCGCCATCTCCTGGTCGGAGCTGCTCCGGGGATAGGCGGACTTGAAGCGGGGGTCGCCGCAGACGAACACCAGCGCCGCGGCGTTGAGCAGGTAAGACTTATTGGGGGCGTGTTTGAAGTTATCGCTGTACTTTCTGAGCCGTTCGCTCTGCTCGGCGAAGATGCCGACCACCTGGCGCATCTTCTCCCGGCTCCTGACCACCACGAACTCCCAGGGCTGGCTGTTGTTGCCTGAGGGCGCCCAGCGCGCCGCTTCGAGGACCTTCATGATGTCCTCGGTGGGCACCGGGTCGGGCCGGTACGAGCGTATACTGCGCCGGCGCTTGATTACGGACAATAGAGAATCGTACTCCATCTTGCCTCCTTTGCGTCTTTCGTGATGACAAGTCTATCTTAAGAGGGCGAGGGGTGTCAATGTGGGAAGTTATCAGTTATCAGCTATCAGTTTTCAGATAAGAGCTAACCTTTGAAACTGACAACTGACTACTGCTACACCATACTGAGGTTCGGCACTGCGTCAAGGTCTAAGCCGTCAACGCGCTTAGCCCGGAACCGGAAGTAGCCACAGGCGGCTATCATGGCGGCGTTATCGGTGCACAACCCGATGTCCGGTACCAGCACCGGAATGGGGGAGTTATCCATTAGCTGTTTGCGCAGGCGCCTGTTGGCGGCAACGCCGCCGGCGAGCAGTATCTGGTCGACGCGGTGCTCTTTCGCGGCGGCGATGGTCTTGGTCACCAGGACGTCCACCACCGCCTTCTGGAAGCTGGCGGCGGCATCAGCCACGGTGGGCAGACTGCCGTCCTGACCGGTTGCTATTTTGCCCGCCTCGACCATCCTGAGCAGGGCGGTCTTGACGCCGCTGAAGCTGAAGTCGTCCGTGCCCTCGAGCCAGGAGCGGGGCAGGGGCAAGGAGGGTGTGCCCTTCGCCGCGGCGCGCTCGATTGCCGGACCTCCCGGATAGCCGAGCCCCAGTATCCGCGCCGCTTTGTCGAAGGCTTCTCCCGCGGCGTCGTCGCGGGTGCGCCCCAGCAGGGCGTAGTCGCCGTGTCCCTTCATCAGCACCAGGTCGCTGTGCCCGCCGGACACGATGAGGCAGAGCATGGGGAACCTGACCTCGTAGCCCATCAGCCAGTTGGCGTAGATGTGTCCCTCGAGGTGGTTGACGCCGGTGATGGGGAGCCTGCGTACCAGGGCGATAGACTTGGCAACGTTCACGCCGACAATGAGAGAACCGGCGAGCCCGGGACCGCTGGTCACGGCGACGGCGTCGATGTCCTTCCAGACGGCATGAGCCTGGCTCATCGTCTGCTCGATGACCGGGATGATGGAGAGGATGTGCTGTCGCGAGGCGACCTCCGGCACGATGCCGCCGTAGCGGGCGTGTATCTCCACCTGTGAAGCCACCTGGTTGGAGAGTATTTTAGCGCCGTCCTCCACGATTGCGGCGGCGGTCTCATCGCAGGAGGACTCTATAGCCAGGACTTTCATATAAGCGAATTATAGCACAAGAAAGAGGTATTCATTGTCATTCCCGGGAAGCGTCCGCCTCTGGCGGATACCGCCACCCGCCCCGCGAAATTAGAATCTGGTTATGTAATCTGCTATAATATTTTCGGAATTGACTGAGACATGAGAGTTATCGCCGGAATAGCCAGGGGGCACACCATCAAGGCGCCCGCTCGAGCCGCCACCCGTCCCGCCACCGACCTCGTCCGCGGCGCCATTTTCTCTATATTAGAGAACATGACCGATGACTGGTCGCTGGTGCTCGATTTGTTCTCAGGCAGCGGCGCTATGGGCATCGAGGCGCTGAGCCGCGGCGCCGGCTGGGTGGACTTCGTCGAGCATGAGCCGCGCTGTTGTGCTATAATTAAGCAAAATTTGGCAAAAACGAGGCTATCCGAGCACGCACATGTCTATTGCACCAGCGTGACCAGGGCGATAGATTTTCTAGACAAGGAGTACAACATCATCATCACCGACCCACCCTACGCCCTGGCCACCATCGGCGATATCATTTCAAAGCTGGCGAATTCCAGACTGGTAGGAAAGGATACCATCGTGGTGGTGACGCACTCCCCTCACCTCGAGCTGAGTCAAAGCTATCCTCCGCTGACCATGGTTAAGGAACGGCGTCACGGGGATAGCATTATCGCAATCTATAACAAGGAGGTTGTCTCTTGACCATTGCCATCTATCCGGGGAGCTTTGACCCGATAACGAGCGGGCATATAGATATAGCGGTTAGAGCCTGCAAGCTCTTTGAAAAGGTGATTATCGGAATCTACGAGACGCCGGTAGACAAGAACCTGCTGTTCAGCACCGAAGAGCGCGTCGCGATGGCGAAGAAAGCGGTTGCCGGCTACCCCAATATCGAGGTGCAGTCGTACAAGGGGCTGACCGGTGAGTTCGCCCGCAGGGTTGGCGCCAGGGCGATGATACGCGGGCTGAGGATGGGCGGCGACTTCGAGCGCGAGTTCAATATGGCGATGATGAACAAGAAGATGTTCCCGGACCTGGAGCTGGTCTGCTTTATGGCTTCGGTGGAGTACCAGTTCGTAAGCTCCAGCCTGCTCAAGGAGGCGGCTGGTCTCGGCGGCGGGATAAATCAGCTCGTGCCGCCGCATGTTGCCACCGCTCTCAGAAAGAAATACAAAATCACGAATAGCGATTGAGCTGGGAATGAGACCTCTGGGTCGAATTCCCGAGGAATAGAAGAGGAGGTTTTTTCATGGCTTACAAGATTTCCGAGGACTGCATCAGTTGTGGGGCGTGTGAGGCGGAGTGTCCGAACAACGCAATAAGCGAGGGGGAGACCACTTTTGTGATTGACCCCGATAAGTGCACCGAGTGTGTTGGTGCTCATGATTCATCGAAGTGCGCCGAGTCCTGCCCGGTTGAGGCTTGCGTACCTGACGCGGAGCGCAAGGAGCCCCGAGAGCAGTTGCTCAAGAAGTGGCAGGCACTGCATCCCGGCGAGACCCCTAAGACTACGTAATTAACACCTTCACAAGAGCCAAAGGATGATGTCCACAGGTAGCTCGATGTAGAGCTACCTGTGGGTTAATATCTTACAATGACATTATGCATCATTACTTTATGCGTTCGTATTAGTTTACGCTTCCGCCGAAGAACCTGCGGATGCTACCGAAATCCTCGGGGAGTAGCGACAGCACCAGCGGGAAGCGGTCCAGGAGCAGCGGTGCGATGGTGGAGCCTTTTATTGGTCCGCTCATGCCCATGAACTTGACCCAGACAGCCAGCAGCGCCGCGATAACTATGCCGCTCATAATCAATCCGAATGCGCCGCCGCCCAGGTGATTGAGCCAGCCCAGCACCAGAGCTGAAGCCGCCCTGGTTATAATAGCACCCAGAATCGCGGCGACGACCATCACCACCACCAGGATGATTATGAACGCCACAACCTTGGCGATGCCGTCCTGAGGCACAAAGAAAAGGCGCTCGGCGAGGGCGGTGTAGAACCTGCCCGCCAGCACTACGCCTATGATAAGTCCGGCAAGCGACAGTACAGACCGTATCAGCCCGCTCCTGAGACCGCCGATGACCGAGATAACCAGGATTATTATTATGACGATGTCCAGCCAGTTCATACTCTTCCTCCAGGTATCACTCGTGGCGCAGGGCGTCGATGGGGTTGAGCCTTGCCGCCCTCATCGCCGGGTAAATACCGGAAGCCAGTCCCACAAAAACCGAAACCGAAATTGCCAGAATGGCGATATCCGGCGTTACCACCGCCGCAATCCTTATGCCTCCAGCCTCTATCTGCGAGACGACCTGGGCAACCGCCCAGCCTCCGGCGAGCCCGATGCCGCCGCCCACCAGGCTCAGCATCGCCGCCTCGAGCAGGAACTGGAGCAGTATGTCTCTCCGTTTGGCTCCGACCGCTTTGCGGATGCCTATCTCCCTGGTGCGCTC
>JAUYDO010000013.1 GCA_030691835.1 Dehalococcoidia bacterium
ACAAGTCTGAAAGAAAAAAGGAATTCAAGACTACAGTTGACGGTATCACGGTTAACCGCGTTTACACCGCGGCTGACATGAAAGATTGCGCTGACGCTAGCCTGCCCGGCGAATACCCGTTTATCAGGCACATCATGCCCACCGGATTCCGGGGCAGGCTGTGGACCATGCGCCAGTACGCCGGGTTCGCCACCGTTGAAGAGACGAACAAGCGCTACAAGTATCTCTTTCAGCAGGGCAACACCGGGTTCAGCGTCGCCTTCCACCTGCCCACGCAGGAGGGCTATGATTCGGACCATCCCCTCTCCGTCGGAGAGGTGGGCAAGTGCGGCGTCGCCGTGGACTCGCTCCAGGACATGGAACAGCTCTGGGACGGCATACCGCTGGCTGAGGTGAGCACCTCGATGACCATCAACGCCACGGCGGGCATTTTGATGGCGATGTATATCGCGGCGGCGGAAAAGCAGGGCGCGGACAGGAGCAAGCTCAGGGGCACCGTCCAGAATGACATACTGAAAGAGTATGTCGCCAGGAACACATATATCTTTGCCCCGGCGCCCTCGATGCGCCTTGTGACTGATATTTGTTTCTTTTGCGCTAAAGAGATGCCGGAGTGGAACTCCATCAGCATCAGCGGCTACCACGTTCGGGAAGCCGGCTCGACGGCTATCCAGGAAGCCGCCTTCACCCTGGCAAACGGCATCGCCTACGTCCAGGCGATGATTGACCGGGGCATGGAGGTTGACTACTTTGCTCCCAGGTTCTCCTTCTTCTTTGCCAGCTATACCAATCTTATTGAAGAGGTAGCCAAGTTCAGGGCACTGCGGCGTCTCTGGGCGAGGATTATGAAGGAGAGGTTCGGTTCCAATAACCCCCGGTCGCAGATGCTGAGGTACCACGTGCAGACCGATGGCTGCGCGCTCACCGAGCAACAGCCGCTCAACAATATAGTCAGGGTTACTTTACAGGCGCTGGCGGCGGTGCTCGGCGGCTGTCAGTCACTGCACACCAACTCCTTCGATGAAGCGCTGGCTCTCCCCACCGAGCAGGCGGTGCAGGTGGCTCTGAGAACACAGCAGATTATCGCCGAGGAGAGCGGTGTCGCCGACACGGTGGACCCGCTTGGCGGCGCTTATTTCCTGGAGTGCCTGACCAACCAGATAGAAGACGGCGTAAACAAGTATCTCAAGAAGATTGATGACATGGGCGGCGCGCTGGAAGCCATCCGCAAAGGCTATATGCAGAGCGAAATCGCCCGCTCAGCCTATAACTACCAGAAGGCGGTAGACTCGAAGGAGCAGGTCATAGTCGGTGTCAATAGATACGTTACCCAGGAAGAGCAGGCACCGCGACTGCTCGAAATTGACGAGTCTGTAGAGAAGAAGCAGATTGAGCGCCTGACTGAACTCAAGAGAGAGCGGGATAATACAAAGGTAAAGCAGGTGCTTGACGCGGTGCGCAAGATAGCCAGAACGGACGAGAATATCATGCCGGTACTCATTGAAGCTGTCAAGGCTTACGCCACGGTGGGAGAGATAAGCGACGCGCTGAGGGACGTGTTCGGCGAGTACCGTGAGCCCAGCATATTCTAGAAAGGAGGTCAGCCGTGCCGACATCAGCTAAGAAGCTCCGTGTTATGGTAGCCAAGCCCGGTCTTGATGGGCATGACCGGGGAGCCAAGGTGATAGCCCGCGGTCTTAAAGATGCCGGGATGGAGGTAATCTATCTGGGACTGCGTCTGACTCCTGAGCAGATTGCCGAAGCCGCCATACAGGAAGATGTGGATGTAATCGGGCTGAGCTGTTTATCGGGCGCTCATATGGCACTGTTCCCCAAGGTGGTGGAGCTGGTCAGAAAGAAGGGCGGTAAGGACATTCTGGTGATTGGCGGTGGTATAATTCCCAAGAAAGATGTTCCCAAGTTGAAGGAAGCCGGGATAGCCTATGTATTCGGGCCAGGTACGCCTATCTCTGAAATCAGCAAATTCATTGAGGCAAACGTACAGGAGGTGAAGCAATGATAACCAAGGTTAAGCATATCGGCATTGCGGTCAATAACATAGATGAGGCTGTGAAGCTATATACCGATGTCCTTGGCTTGAAAGTTGTCGCCACTGAGACGCTTGAGGAGCAAAAGGTGAAGACGGCTATCATCCCTGTTGGCGAGAGCGAAATTGAGTTGCTCGAGTCTACCGACCCGGAGGGAACCATCGCCAAGTTCATTGAGAAACGCGGCGAGGGGCTACACCATATCGCTTTAGGTGTGGATAATATCGAGGAAGCCATAAAGACAGTTAAGGCGAAGGGTATTCCATTGATTGACGAGAAGCCCCGCAAGGGTGTACAGAATACCAGGGTAGCGTTCCTGCACCCCAAAGGGACAAAAATATTACTGGAGCTAGTGGAGAGTTAAATGGAAGACGAAAAACTACAGAGACAAGCCCAGTTGGAAGACCTGGAGAAGCGCCGTCAGAAGGTGCTGGACATGGGCGGCAAAGAGCGCGTAGAAGCTCAGAAGAAGAAGGGTAAGCTCACCGCCCGCGAGCGCATTGACCAGCTTCTGGATAAAGGAACGTTCAATGAGCTATGGATGTTCGGGCAGAGCCGCGGCGCTGCGACCGGCGACGTGCCGGCAGACGCTGTCATCACCGGCTACGGTGAGATTAACGGCAGAAAGGTGTTTGTTTTCTCACAGGACTTCACCAGTATGGGGGGCACACTGGCTGAGACGCATGCCAAGAAAATTTCCTTAATGCTCGATACGGCTATCAAGGCGGGTTGCCCGGTGATTGCCATCTGGGACTCGGGCGGTGCCCGGATTCAGGATGGTGTTGACGCCCTGGCGGGCTTCGGCTCTATATTTTACCGGAACACCATGGCTTCCGGCATAATACCGCAGATATGCGCCATCATCGGACCCTGCGCCGGAGGCGCGGTCTACTCCCCGGCACTGATGGACTTCATCTTCATGGTCAAGGGCATCAGCTTCGCCTTCATCACCGGACCCAGGGTGGTCAAGGCGGTGCTGGCTCAGGAGGTCAGTGAGGAGGACCTTGGCGGCGCTACCGCGGTGCAGAGGAAAGCCGGTGTCTGCTGTCGTTCCGAGAACAGCGAAGCCGAGTGCCTCGCCAATATCAGGGAGCTATTGACCTATCTGCCGCAGAGCTGTCGTGAGAAGCCGGGGCGGGTTGACTGGGGAGACAAACCGGACCGCACCGACCCCACGCTGTTCGATGTTGTCCCGGCAAATCCCAGCCGTCCCTATGACATGCACAAGCTCATCAGCCGCGTCTTCGACCAGAGACCGGATGGCAAGAAGAACTACTTTGAGATATACCCTGAGTTTGCTACCAACATCATAACCTGCTTCTCCAGGCTGAACGGCCATTCTGTGGGCATCATCGCCAACAACCCGTGGTCCAAGGCGGGCTGTCTGGACATAGATGCCAGCGATAAGGCGTCCCGTTTCATCCGCTTCTGCGATGCCTTTAACATACCCGTGGTGACGCTGGTTGACGTGCCCGGGTATCTGCCCGGCACCGACCAGGAGTGGGGTGGCATTATCCGGCACGGAGCCAAGATGCTTTACGCCTATTCCGAGGCTACGGTGCCCAAGATAACCCTCACCATAAGAAAGGCTTACGGCGGTGCTTACATCGGCATGTGCAGCAGAGAGCTGGGCGCGGACGTGGCGCTGTCCTGGCCTTCTTCCGAGCTGGCGGTCATGGGTCCGGAGGGAGCGGCAGAAATCATCTACCGCAAGGAGCTTGATAAGGCGGCGAACCGTGAAGAGGTGCTGGAGCAGAAGATAACAGAATATAGAAAGCAGTTTGCCAATCCGTACCTCGCCGCGGCGCACCTGCATGTTGACGATGTCATCAACCCGGCGGATACCAGACCCAGGTTGATAAATGCCCTGGAGCTGGCGATGAACAAGGAAGAATGCCGCCCGCCGCGGAAACACGGCATCAATCCGGCGTAGGAATCAAGCTAACGCTGAAATATGAACTCCCCACCCGCCCTGCAACGGGGCGGGAGGGGAGAGGCTGATTAGTTATTGAGGTTCCCATTTGTAAGCATTAGTCTTGCACTCTATATAGTTATCATCA
>JAUYDO010000111.1 GCA_030691835.1 Dehalococcoidia bacterium
CGATGGCTCGTGAGCATAAGAACACCTTAATACGTCAAAAAGAGATACTCACCGCCGCCAGAAAGCTGATAGTCAGACACGGCAGTGAGCATGTCACTGTACGCAGAATTGCCAAGGAGATAGGTGTCTCCGAGGGCGCTATCTACAGGCACTTCAAGAGCAAGAGCGACGTCCTTTCTTTCCTGATTGACGACATCGAGGACACGCTTCTGAAAGACATAGAAAAGAACTATGACGCCGGTGCGGGGACGATGGAGGTCATGGAACAAATTGCGCGTGGTCACATCTCGGCGATTGAGCAGAGAAGGGGTGTCTCCCACCAGGTCATTGCTGAAATCGTCAGCTTCGGCGATAAACGGCTGAACAAAAAGGTTTTCGATGTCATCAATAAATATGTTGAGCGAATAAAAGGGATACTGACCGAGGGCATGGAGGCGGGAGTGATAAGAGGGGACATTGACCCTGTGGCGGCGGCGACCCTCTTCTTCGGCATGACCCAGGGACTGGTAAACACCTGGGCATTGAGCAACTACAGCTTCAAGCTGGAAGAAAGATACGCACCGGTATGGGAAGTCTTCCGTCAGGCTGTTATCAAGCACTAGCCTGGACTTTTATGGCATCTTCTGTTTTTCTGATATGTGTGAATTTATTGCGCATTTGTTTACTGGAATTCTGAGCGGTACTTCTGGTTGTGCGGAAGGAGTCAGTTTGAGTGTGGACGAAAGATAGCCTGTGTGAGTTGGTTCGTGAAAAGCTGGGCGACTACAAATTCATAGCGGTATCTAACCGTGAGCCGTATGTCCATACCTACTCTGGACACCAGGTTATTTGCCGGAGACCGCCGAGCGGTCTCACGGCGGCGCTGGACCCGGTGATGCAGGCTTGTGGCGGCATCTGGATTGCCCACGGTAGCGGCGACGCGGACAGGAGGACGGTTGATAGGAACAACAAAGTAAGCGTACCCCCGGAGAAGCCGAGCTATTCCCTCAAACGCATCTGGCTAAACAAGGAAGAAGAGGATGGCTACTACAATGGCTTTTCCAATAAAGCGCTCTGGCCTCTATGCCATATCGTTTATACCAGGCCTGCATTTGATGAACCTGATTGGAATACCTATAAGAAGGTAAATAATATTTTTGCTGAGAGCGTCCTGGAGGAAGTGGGCACCGGTAAAGCCTTTGTCTTCGTTCAGGACTATCACCTGGCGCTACTGCCCAAGCTGCTTAAGGAGGCAAACTCCAACATTATCACCGCCCACTTCTGGCACATCCCCTGGCCCAACGAGGAGGCTTTCCGTATCTGCCCCTGGCAAAATGAAATCCTGGAAGGGCTATTGAGCAATGATGTCATGGGCTTTCATATCCGCTATCACTGCAACAACTTCATGGAAACCGTCGGGCAGGCTCTGGAGGCACGTGTCGACTATGAACGATACGAGGTCTCCTATGGCGGCAAGAGAACGGCAGTGCGCCCGTTTCCCATCAGTGTTGACTTCGAAGAGCTTGACAGGGAGGCACAGGGGGCGGAGGTCACTGCCGAGGTCGATAGACTCAAGAATTGCCTGGGCTTGGATGATGAAGTGATTGGCATGGGTATAGACCGGTTTGACTATACTAAGGGCATCCCTGACCGGTTTAAAGCCATTGACGGCTTCCTTGCAAAGTATCCTGAATACCAGGGTAAGGTAATTTTCATACAGGCTGGTGTTGCCAGCCGGGTCCTCATTCAGGAATATCAGTCTCTGAATAAGGAAATAGATAGCCTGGTAGAAAAGATAAATTGGAAATACGCCAAAGGGCGCTGGAAGCCGATAATCTGTCTCCGTGAGAACTTGCCACAAGTAAGTCTCATGGCACTGCGCCGGATGGCGGATTTCTGCGTGGTAAGCTCCCTCCACGACGGCATGAACCTGGTAGCCAAGGAGTATGTCGCCAGCCGATTTGATGAAGGTGGCGTCCTCATTCTAAGTCCCTTTACCGGCGCGTCAAGGGAACTCACCGAAGCCCTGCTGGTAAATCCGTACGCTACGGACCAGTTTGCCGAGGCTATCAAGAAAGCGATTGAGATGCCCGAAGCCGAAAAACAAAAGCGCATGAAGAAGATGCGAGAAGTTGTACGGGAAAACAACATCTACAAGTGGGCAGCCGATATAATTTCTGAGCTGTTGAAGTTCGAGGTTGGAGTTTAGCACTTGGAGCATCTTCTCTCCGCGTGGAATGAAATCGCTGAACAGCTTAAGAAGGCCAGTCATATACTTCTTCTTTCGGATTATGATGGCACCCTCACCCCTATAGTTGCCAGACCGGAGCTTGCAGAACTGCCGGAATATTCCAGACACCTGCTACAGGCTCTGGCAAACAGCAATAACATCACAATGGGAATAATAAGCGGCAGGGCATTAGCCGACCTGAAAGACAGGGTAGGTGTCGAAGGTTTAATTTACGCCGGTAATCACGGGCTGGAGATAGAAGGACCGGACCTGAGATTTACAAATCCCAGGGCTAAAGAGGTGAAGCCGCTTTTTTGCCTCATGGGCAAAGTATTAAACAAGTCTTTAGGGACTATCAAGGGTGTCTTCGTGGAAGACAAGGGCCTCACACTCAGCGTCCACTACCGTCAGGTTGATGAGGACAAAATCGAGGAGCTTAAGGATACCTTCGAACGGGTGGTGAGTGGCGCTCAGACTCTTGGTAAAATAAAAGTAACGCCGGGTAAAAAGGTATACGAGGTCAAGCCGGCTGTTGACTGGGATAAAGGGAAAGCGGTAAAACTGCTGATGAAAAGGTTCGGAAGGGGCGGTAGAGCGAGTGGGCTTATGCCCATATACATCGGTGACGACTTCGCCGATGAGGACGGATTCAAAGCTATAGAGCGGTATGGCAGCGGTTTCTCTGTCTTCGTCGGCGATGGCAGTCAACCTTCGAACGCGCGTTACTTCCTGAACTCGCCCGACGAAGTAGCTCTATTTCTGAGTAAGCTGCTGGAGCACCGGAGCGGCACCGTATGAACACGCTCACGCCCATCCTCATTCCGGTCGCTGTCTTTATTGTCGCCCTGCTTGCAACGCTGTGGCTCAGCAGGACTGCGTTCAAGTACCTCGCAAAGAGGTACAGTGGTGCCCGGTGGTCGGTGGACAGGGTACTGAGAACTGTACGGGTGCCGGTAATTCTCTGGTGTCTCACCTTCAGCGCTTACCTGGCGCTGGCGGTCTACAGGGTGCCACCTGTGTGGGAAGACCTGGTGGCAAAGACGTTATGGACTCTCTTCTCACTCTCTGTATTTCTGGGTATATCCAATTTCGTTTTCGGGCAGGGCATCTCCTGGGTACAGCGGCGCAGGCTCCCAGAGCTGATTATCAGGGTCATAGCTGTCGGTGCTACGGCTGTCCTTCTGTTCTTTGCGGTGCTCGTGCTCCTGTATATCTGGGAGCGACCCGGTAACCCCCTGAGCGCCGCATTAGACTGGCTTAAGGTAAACTGGCTGGCAGTGCTGGTTCCGCTCGCCGTGTTTGCGGTTGCACTTGTTGTTTTATTGTGGCTCAGGCGGTTCGCTTACGAGCGCCTGAAAGGGTGGCTCAGCAGAATCGGCGGAGAGGAAGAGAGAATACTGGTACAGGCTATCAAGGGTCCCTCGGTGCTCCTGGTTTTCATCATAAGTATTTATATAGCGGTGGTGGTGTCCGCCGCTCCCCCGGAATGGAAAAGTTCAACCGGAAGGGGACTATGGACTCTATTCATGGCGTCGCTTACCGTATCCGTGTTGAGCGTGGTGAACGGCTTTCTCACTGTATACGGAGATAAGTGGAACCTGCCGCGTGACACGGTGCTAGTCCTGAGAAATACCATCAGAATTGTCTTCCTGATTGTCGTGGTGCTGGCGGTACTGGAAATGTGGGGAATACCGACCAGCCCGATTCTCATACTCATCATTGTGCTGGCACTGGGCGCGGCGCTGGCTTTCAGAGACGTCATTCCCAACCTCTTCGCCGGTTTCCAGCTCAGCGCCACACGGCAAGTCAAAGTGGGCGACTATATCAAACTCGAGACCGGTGAGGAAGGATACGTGCTTGAAGTCGGCTGGAACAACACGCACATCAAGTCCCAGGACGAAAGCGTAGTCATTGTTCCTAACAGCAAGCTTCTCCGGCACACGGTTGTCAAGTACGGCCGCCATCTGAGAAGGGCGAGCCAGCCTTTCCGGTTCAATACGCGAACGCATATCACAGAGCTGACCGGTCTAAAGGCACGGAATCTGCGGGAGATGGCGGACATCCTTAGAAAAGCACCTGATGCGATAGTCTACTACCATGCCCACCGTTTCCTCGAAGAGCGGCATTACCTGACCCCGGAGCCGTCTAACGATTTCGCCGTCTGGGTAAGTGACGCGCTCGGTGACGAGATGCTGGGGGAAGCCCTCGCCAGCGTGGACACCTTCGTATTTCCCAGCCTGGCAGCGCTAAGGGACCGGCTGGTTGTGATAATAGATGAGCATATTGCGAGGGGTTCGGACGACAGGCCTGCGGTGGAGGGTGCAGAATTCTACTTCATGAAATCGGTCAGTGTACTTTTACCCACTCCCTACATGGCTTATGACCTGAAGGAGTTCGCTGAGGCACTGCGAATAATAAGCCTGGGAGCCCTGTATTTCCACATGTTTGAAGCGAGGCTCCGGTTGGGCAGGGAGCTTAACGACTTCTCTTTATGGCTGGAGAATGGACTGGGTGAGACGGAACTGGGCAAGGAAATTGCCAGGATTGACCCCTACACGTACACCCTGGAGGGACTGAGATTAGCGCTGTTGCAGACCGTAGAAAAAAACGTCAAATAAAACTTTCCGACTATGAGCCGATTGCAGGCAAGAGCAATATTGAAGAGCTCAAGCTCCTGGCTTCGGCGCTGTCGGGTAAGGTGATTCAGAACATAAACTCCACCTTTACCGGCGGCGGCGTGGCTGAGATACTGAACCGTATGATACCACTCCTGCAACAGCTCGGCGTGGACGCGCGGTGGAACATCATCAAGGGTAGTGACGAGTTCTTCCAGGTG
>JAUYDO010000175.1 GCA_030691835.1 Dehalococcoidia bacterium
GATACCATATCCACCGGCGTGACCACCGGATTTTTCATGGAATGCCTGGAACGCGGTTTTCTGAGCGTTGATGATATCGGCTATGATTTGAAATTCGGTAATATCAATGCTGTAGATAGACTTCTGCACGAGATAGCGAGAGGGGAAGGTTTCGGCAAAGTCGCTGGCCAGGGTGTTGCCAGAGGCAAGAAATGGGTGGCTGAGAGATGTGCTTCCCGGCATAACGTTTCCGAAGACACTACTATGTCTGAGCTGAATAAATTTGCTATGGAAGTAAAAGGACTCGAGTTCTCTATGTATGTCACCAAGGAGTCACTTGCCCAGCAGGGAGGCTACGGCTTCGCTCTAAAAGGACCACAGCATGACGAGGCATGGCTTATCTTTATTGACCAGGTGCACAAAGAACTGCCAACCTTTGAGCATAAGGCGAACGCATTAAAGTGGTTTCCCCTAATCCGCACATGGTTCAATGCTACAGGGCTATGTAAGCTCCCGTGGATTGATGTACGTAACCCCGAGGCGGCTGGCACCCCTGAGCCGGCAAAGAATCTTCCCACACTGGCTTACTATGTGGACTACCTTAACGGTACCACCGGAAGCAATAAAAGTCTGCAGGATGTTTTAGATGACTCCGAAAGGCTACAGGTATTACAAAAGCTGATTAATCTGCGTCAGGGAAAAGGGACCCGCTCCAGCGACCGGATTCCCCTGAGGGCGATGGCTCCGGTATATTTGAATGAATACCAGTCCCGGGCTGAGTACTATGAAGAATGGCTAAAGGAAAGACTTGGTGATGGTAAACTACCTGAAGACCCGGAGCAGAGGCATAAACTGCTTCTTGAGAAAAGGATGGAAGCATATCATCGGCTCTGTGACATAGTTTATGAGAAGAAAGGCTATACCTCCGAGGCGATACCTAAGCGCGAAACCGTAATGAAGTTCAGCCTTATGGATGAGCAGGCAAGACTTTTGCTTGATGAATTCGGTGTGTGAGGCAAAAGGAATAGCGTCGGATACAAGTACACAATGAGTATGGTCGAGAATATGGTAATTTCAATTGAATTTTTCGGAATTCAGCGCGTTATCGCAAAAACAAATATTGTCAGTATGCCAATAAACGGAAAGACAATAGTGAGCGATGTCATTGAATATGTCCGGAACAAGTATCCTGCTCTCTATCTGGACGGGGATACACTTCTCATAACCGTTAACCATGAAGCCGCACCACCTGATAGATTGTTGAGGGCGAATGATACTGTCAGTTTTATACCACGTATAGGTGGAGGCTAGTTCCGGTATTGTCATTCTTCGTCCGCCTCAGGCGGACGAAGAATCTCTTGTATTGCTGACTGGTAGTAAGTCTCAAGGCTCTTCTCCGCGGTCATTTCTTGCCTCCCTGGATTGAGTGTCTTTAATTGGACTGTTTTGACATGTCAAAGGGGATAACCATATAATATTTATGCCGTGATGCGAATTGGACTGCTATCAGATACGCATATCCGTGAACTGACACAGGAATTGCCCCCTCAGTTAATAGAAGCCTTTCGCGGCGTAGAGCTTATTCTTCACGCCGGAGACATCTATGTTCCCGAAGTGCTTGACAAGCTTGAGGGTATCGCGCCGGTGCTCGCTGCCATCGGCGATGACGACTACGGGGCTATACTCGTGGACGGGCGCGTAAAGGCATCCCATGCACTCCGGTGCGAAGGTAAAACTATCTGGCTTGTCCACGAAAGTCATCAGTATCATCAGTTAAAGTCACGGCGAAGCGGAAATCCTCCAAAGATAGCGGATGTCCCCGATATTGTAGTATTCGGACACACACATTATCCCATTCTGGAGCGCCATAACGGCGTTCTGTTCGTTAATCCGGGCAGTCCACTGGATGCCCAGAACACCCTGGGCACCGTCTCCATACTATCCCTTGACCCGCACAAGCCGGCTGAAGCACAAATCGTGAGGCTGGAAGCCGACCGCTAACCGTCAAGCTACGGAATAGACGATATTACCTCCCTGCATCTCGCTGTGTACCGAACCTTCGTCCTCCAGGTATTTCAGGTGCGATAATGTCTCTCCCATGGCAAACCACTTCTGTGACGCAGGGAACTCCTCCCAGGAACCGTACTCTATATCCCAGCTCATTCTGGATGAAATTTGGTAGGCGTTCATCACCTTGCTATTTAGAATAGATAAAATTTCGTCTGCCCTCTCTCTGTGATGCTGTTTTAGCTCAATTATCCTCTGCCTGAGATTATTGAATGGGCGCCCGTGCCCGGGCAGCACGAGATTGACATCGAGGAGATAGATTTTGTCCAGGCTCGCCAGATATTGTTTGAGAACATTCCTCTCCGGCAACCAGAGTGAAACATTGGGTGTAATGTCCAGGAGGATGTGGTCGCCGGACACAAGGATTTTTTTGCTCGCTTCGTAGAGACAGGTGTGACCGGCGGAGTGTCCCGGAGTCTCGATGCAGTGAAAGCGGTACTTTCCCACTTCTATCGTGTCGCCGTCTTTTACAGTGCTGAAGTGCACCATTTCTGACATGTTGTACTTGAAACCGGGGTGACCTTCCAGAGCCTTTTCAATCTCCTCTGCGGGAAAGGCGTTCACACGGTAGAAGGCGCTCGATTCTTCCCAGTGCTTGCGGAAGTCGAGCATCGATGCTTCTATGTAGTTGAAATAGACCTTTGCCGACTTATCAGCCAGGTCTGCCACCAGACCCAGGTGGTCGGTATGGAGGTGAGTGATGAAGAAGTCTGTCATTTTTAAGTCAACGCCCAGCTTTTCGAGGCTGGAAAGCAAGACGCGGCGGCACTCCGCCCGGTTCATCCCGGTATCAACGATGAGAGACCGTTCTGCACCTTTTATCAGGTAGGAGTTGATTGCCCTCAATGGACTCTCGGGAAGCGGGATTTCTATCTTATACAGGTCGGGAAATATCTCTTCTATCATCAAACCTTCCAGTCTAGAACGGGCTAGCCAGTACCGCCGTGCCGTACTTGTTGAAATAGCTGATGTACCCGGCGATGCTCGTCTTGATAAAGTACAGCTCCCTTTCCCGTATATCAGCGGGAAGCCGGTCAATGCGCTCCATCACTTTATCTTTCCATTTAATCTGTTCCCAAACGACCTGCCAGTCCACGTCGCTGGTGAGACTTTCAGCGATTATCCTGCCCCACAGTGCCATTCGCTTTTTGTGTTCACGCAATCTGTTCACGGCATCTCCGGCGCACCCGAAATGTGTGAAACACAGGGTCTCCGGGGCAATATTTATCATCTTATCCAGCGTTGTCAGGAACTGCTCAAGATGAAAGGGAGAAGCAGTGTCCGGTCTCAGCAGGTCAATATCTCTATTATAGACCCCCGCTGAATCGCCCACAAATAGACGTCTGGCTCCGGTATCCAGAAAACACAGGTGGTGGGAGGCGTGTCCCGGAGTAAGCATAGCCTCAATCACCATGTTTCCCAGGTCGAACTGCATTCCCTCCCGGGCGGTAATGATTCTGTCTTCCGGCACCGGTAGCGGCTGACCGTACTGGATAGCCAGCTCGCCAAGCACCTCTTTACTGCTTTCCCATAGTCTCTCCGGTGAGACCACATGCGGTTTGCCCTTCTCGTGCACAACCGCTACGGCGTTCGGCATTTGCCTTATGGCTTCACCCAGACCGCCGTTGTGGTCGAGATGAATGTGCGTGGCAAAGATGTAGCTCACAACCCCCGGTGCGATGCCTATCTGGCGCAGACCGTCAAACAAGCGTGGCGAAGATGACATGGGTCCTATGTCAACCAGCGCTGTCTTCTTTCCCCGGAGCACGTAGACACTGATGAACCTGGTGAAACCATAAATCGGGGGAGATATGTCAAAGAAGTCCGTATCTGGGGCCGGTTTATATACTTGCATAGTCTGTATCCGGTCACACTCCCAACCAGGTAGTCACGTTGTCCACCGGCTCACGGGTGGTCTGGAGCTTGTTAGCCGGAGCGTCCAGGTCGGGATATCCGATGGCTACGCTACAGGCGAGTTTCTTAGAGGCAGGGATGCCGGTGACCTGCCTGACCACGTCCGGGTACTCCGTCGTTGCCGCCAGCAGGCAGGTCCCGAGACCGAACTCCAGCGCGGTCAGCGCAATGGTCTGCATCACAGCGCCGAGGCTGAAGAGCGACTGGTAGCTGCTCTTGAGCGCCTCGTCAATGCTGACTATTATCAGGTTCGGCGCATTAAAGGCGCCAAATATCTGCATCTCCCACTGCAGCCTTTTTTCTTTATCTTCCCGGGCTATACCCAGCAGTCCGTACAAAGCTACACCGACCTCTATTTGCCGTTTACGGTAAACTCCCGTGAAAACAACGCGCGGGAAATCCGAATTTGTGGGTACGCCGGCATTTACCTGAGCTCGCAGAGCCTGTCTCAAATCATCAAGTACCTTACCGCCGAGGACAGTGAATTCCCACGGCTGGGTGTTCATTCCGGAGGGGGAACGGGTCGCCACCTCCAGGATTTTGGTTATTGTGTCTCTGG
>JAUYDO010000265.1 GCA_030691835.1 Dehalococcoidia bacterium
ATGACCAGCCCGAACTGGAACTCCGCGACGGTGATGGCGAACCCGGTGCCGTGGTTTGCGAGGCGGCGTCCCAGCCACCATAATACTCCACTGCTGACCAGGACCAGCAGTACCGGCTGTATGCCATAGAAAATCTGAGCCAGCGCGTTGGGAAAGGAAAGAAGCCACGCAGTATCGGTAAACCATATGTCCCGGAACAATTGTACTTTCACGGTCAACAGCATTACCGTCACCCACAATAGCCAGCTTATGCAACCGGTGAAGAATTTGTGCCAGCGCAGAAGCCGGAGCGCTTTTGTTGATGCGAATGCTACAAGGAACACGAGCAGTAGACCCCAGACTGACATGCTTTCACCGGCGGCTTTGCTGTTCAGGAGCGTTAAAGAGGCGTAGAGCCAGCTACCCTCCATAATCACCATGGTGGTGTAGATTATGTTCTTCCGCCAGTCCAGCTTCACCACTGCTCCTTCACCCCTATCTCCTGAAGGTCGCCCGGTTGCCTGATATTGCACCAGGGTATTTCGGCGCCGATGCCGCTCCTCTGCTCATCACCTATCTGTAATGCCATCATCTTGTAGCCGCTCTCTGCAAGCTCTGTAACGAGAGCGGCAAGCGCCGGTGCAAGCTGTGAGATGACAAAGACCAAAGTCGTCCCATGCGGAAAGCCTTTCCGCTCACTCTGCAAGAAATCCGAAAATGGCACTTTGAAAGACGGCGTGACCTTAGCCAGCGCCTCAAGTATAGTAACCAGTTGCCCATCTCCGCCGCCGGGCGGAATGCGGGCAGGCTGACGGGAATCGGCTAGAAGCGAATTCACCAGCAACCCGGACTGACTGCCGTGCTCCACCAGATAGCTAGCCACCGAAGCCACGGTGCTGATGCCCAGCTCAAGTTTATCCTGGTCGCACTGACCATCTTTATAAAAACTGTCCACCGCCAGACACAGAGCTACCTTGAGAGTGGTGGTAGCCTCGAACACCCTTACCTGCAGGCTCTGCTGACGCGCGCTAGCTTTCCAGTGTATCCGCCTGAGGCTGTCACCCGGGGCGTACTCACGCACTCCGATGGTCCTGGATGGGTCTTCAAATATACGCCTCTCCGACCTGGTCTCACCCAGTGGATAAAGCGAAGGGATGGAAATATGCGATACGGGGTAGAGCTTGGGATAGACGATTATATAGTCCTTCACCGGCTCCGTGATATAGCGCGGGTAAAAGCCGAATATATCCCCGGAGGTTACAGACAACGGACCCAAAGGGTAGTAGCCTCGCCTGTTACATGACAGGCGGCTTTGCCAGCTTATCGCGGAATACCACAGCAGTGACCCCGTCTTACTCACTATAGCGTAGCCAATTCGACTTCCGGGCACGCCCGACCCGTCTGCGGTAAATGACCCCGGAATCTCGTCGTCAACCTGCAGCCACGGCATCGGCAACAGTTTCCGGTTCACAACCCGGAGCTTTAACTGTATGTTTTCTCCGGGGAAGACGCGCCGCTCGCTGAGCAGACGCTCACAGCGAACACCCTCTAGAGAGAGACGGCTCCATAGTCTGGCTAGTCCCGCCGCAGACAGAATCAAGCCGAGCAGGATGACCAACACTATCTGCCCCGCCCACGCCGCCAGCAACAGCGCCGCCAGCACTGTTAGCAAGCCGAACTTGCTCAGCAGGAAGCCTACTGGCTCAGATGCCGATTGTCTCCCTTCCTGGCTAACAACCGACTGAGAGAGGCTCATCTTCATAGGCAACGAACACCAGAGACGCGTTGTGCCCGCCGAAGCCAAACGAGTTTGATAGTACCGACCTCACCTTCTTCTGACGCGGCGTGTTGGGCACATAGTCAAGGTCGCACTCCGGGTCAGGCTTCTCATAGTTAATCGTAGGCGGGATTACGCCGTTCTGCAGAGTCAACACCGAGATTGCCGCTTCGATTGCACCAGCCGCTCCAATGGTGTGCCCCAGCATGGACTTGTTAGAGGTGATGGGTATTTTGTAAGCGTTCTCCCCGAAGAGAGACTTAATAGCCCTGGTCTCGGAGACGTCATTCAGCTTGGTACTTGTGCCATGGGCATTAATGTGCTCGACCTCTTCCGGTTTGAGATTTGCCATTTCAATCGCCAGGCGCATCGCTCGCTTTATTGATTCGCCGTCCTCGGTGGGCTCGGTGAAGTGGAATGCGTCCGCCGTAGCGCCGTACCCCGCTACCTCAGCCAGTATCGGCGCTCCCCTCTTCAAGGCAAACTCAAGGTTCTCCAGAATCAGCACACCGGCGCCCTCCCCCATAACAAAGCCATCTCTCTCGGCGTCAAAGGGGCGGGACGCCTTCTTGGGTTCGTGGTTTCTGGTGGAAAGAGCACGCATGGCGGCAAACGCCGCCATCGCGATTGGCGTGATGACCGCCTCACTACCACCGGCAATCATCGCCTGGGCGTAGCCATGCTTGATTATGGTGTAGGAATCACCGATGGCGTGAGCACCGCTGGCACAGGCTGAGACCACGCTGTAGTTCGGACCCTTAGCGCCCACACGAATGGCGACCTGACCTGCAGCCATATCCGGAATCATTATCGGGATAAGGAACGGGCTTATCCGGCTGGGTCCCTCTGTAGAAAGGATTTTGAACTCTTGAGACAGGGTAGTCAGACCGCCCATGCCACTGCCGATGATGACGCCGATGTCCTGCTCGTCAGAGGCATCAATCTTAAGGCTGGCGCTTTCCAGTGCCTCCAGGCTGGCGGCTACGGCGAACTGGGTAAAGCGGTCCATGCGCCGCGCCCGCTTGCGGTCGACGTACAGAAGTGGGTCGAATCCCCTGACCTCAGCCCCAATCTTAACATCGAACCCGTTGGTATCAAAAAGGGTTATGAGGTCTACGCCCGATTTTCCTTCAATCAGGGCGCTCCACGTGGTGCGCGAATCATTCCCCAGCGGGCTTACGATGCCCAGACCCGTAACCACAACTCTATTGCTCAAAGTCAGTATTCTCCTGTGTCAAAGTTATTTTCTAATGAAATTGGTTCTGACTGACGGCTTTTAATAATTGTACAAAAGACAAATGCATAAAGCAAACCTGCTAAGCGCTTTCAGAGCCATTCTCCCAACCCGGACAAGCCGGAACCAAAAGAAAAAGACGCGACAGGCACGGAGGCCTGTTGTACCGACGGTAGGACAGGCGTCCCTTCAGGGAGAACCTTATGGGTGAACCCTGCCTGTCCGCAAGCCAGTTTTTCCCAATTTGCGCATCCGCCTCAGGCGGATATTATTAAGGGACTAACCTGGACAAGCCAGAGCCATCCGCCTGAGGCGGAGTGCATTAAGCAGGAAACACCGTAATGTCCTTGTCACTCTGACGAAACTTGTCCCGTCTCCGTATCAAGTACGGGACAAGACTTGATACGGGAGCCAGAATCCAGAAGAGGGTCACTGAAAATTTACTCCGTCTGGATTCTCCGCTTATGGCGGACTGGAATGACAGCGAGATGTTGGTGATTCTGCTGAATACTTTAAACTCTAAACCTGAATACCGTCAAGCTAAATATAAAATCTGTCTTTCCATCCGCCTCAGGTG
>JAUYDO010000276.1 GCA_030691835.1 Dehalococcoidia bacterium
CGGTGAATGGCTTAAAACTAATACAAACGTAAATAATAATGATACATAATTTGTCATTGTGAGGAGTCCGCCAGAGGCGGGCGACGAAGCAATCCATCCAACGCCGGCACACACGGATTGCTTCGCTAACGCTCGCAATGACAGGTCGTTTTATTTTAAGATGATGGTCAATATTTAATGCGTTTGTAATAAATTCAGGAAAATAAAGACATGAAGTATTCAAAAAGGGTTCAGAATCTACCGCCTTACCTGTTCGTGCAGATAAGCAAGAAAATCGCTGAAAAGAGGGCTAAGGGGGAGGAGGTAATCAGCTTCGGTATCGGTGACCCGGATATCCCGACGCCGGCGCACATCATCGACAGGTTGTGCCAGGCGGCGCGGGACCCCGTGAACCACCGATATCCTGAGACAGAGGGTCTGTCCGAGCTCCGCCGCGCTATAGCGCAATGGTACAAGCAGAGATTCGGCGTTTCCCTGGATGCCGATAAAGAGGTGTTGCCGCTCATCGGCGCCAAGGAAGGCATCGCCCACATAGCGCTGTGCTTCATAGAAGCCGGCGATGTGGCGCTGGTGCCTGACCCGGGCTATCCGGTGTACTCTATCGGTACCATGCTTACCGGTGGTGAGTCTTACTACATGCCGCTGAAGGCGGAGAACGATTTCCTGCCAGACCTGGATAATATTCCTGTCAATGTACTTAATAGAGCTAAGCTGTTGTGGCTCAACTACCCGAATAATCCTACCGGTGCCGTGGCAGACCTTGAATTTTTCAATCGGGCGGCGGAGTTCGCCCGGAAGCATGACATAGCCATCTGCCACGATGGTCCCTATACGGAGGTAGCCTTTGACGGTTATCAGCCTGTAAGCTTCATGCAGGCTAAGGGCGCCCGCGAGGTGGGTATCGAGTTCCACTCGCTCTCAAAGAGCTACAACATGACGGGATGGCGCATCGGCATGGCGGTGGGAAACGCCGGGATGATAAACGCTTTGATGAGGATGAAGTCGAACCTGGATTCCGGCATTCCGCAGGCGATTCAGCAAGCCGCCATTACTGCTTTGAGCGGCTCGCAGGATTGTATCAAAGAACATAACGATATATATCAGCGCCGCCGCGACAGGGTCATTGAAACGCTAAGAAAGATTGGACTCGAAGCTAAACCGCCCGGAGCGAGCCTTTATATATGGGCTAAGGTGCCACAGGGATATACCTCGGTAAGCTTTAGTGACAGCCTTCTGGAGCAGTGTAACATCGTGGTTACACCGGGGACCGGGTACGGACCAAATGGCGAAGGCTATGTGCGCCTGTCGCTTACTATCCCGGATGTGATGCTGGAAAAGGGCATTGCCAAACTGATGCAATGGAAGAAAAAAGTGTGAATCCATTAACTTTACATAATAATTATACAGGAGAAACTGATACCTAGAGAGCAAATAGTAACTCGCAAAGCGCCGGAGCGCGCCGTCCTAGTCGCCGTTGATACTGGAAAAGACCAGAGATGGACTTCAGAGGTGTCAATAGCTGAGCTGGCTGAACTGGCTAAATCGGCGGGTGCTGAGATTGCCGGCAAAGTGGTACAGCGCTTACCCAACCCGCATAAAGTCCATTACATAGGTAAAGGCAAGCTTGAAGAGCTGCAGGCGCTAAAAGAGACCCTGAAATACGACCTCGTCATAGTTGACGATGAGCTTACCCCGTTACAGCAAGAAAACCTGGATGAGACCCTCCAGGTTAAAGTTATAGACCGCGTAGCTCTCATCCTTGATATATTTGCCAGGCGCGCCAGAACGCACGAGGGTCAGCTACAGGTAGAGCTGGCGCAGTATGAGTACCTTCTGCCCAGGCTCGCCGGCAGGTGGACGCACCTGGAGAGACTGGGCGCTGGGATAGGCACCAGAGGTCCGGGTGAGTCCCAGCTTGAAACCGACCGCCGCCTCATCAGGCGCAGGATAGATAAGCTGAAGGAGCGGCTTGAGACTGTACGCAAGCATCGGATGCTGTACCGTGAGAAGCGCAGGAGAAGCGGCATCCCCATTGTTGCCCTCGTCGGCTACACCAACGCCGGTAAGAGCACTCTGTTTAATGCCCTGAGCCGCTCCGACGTGATGGCTAAGGACGAGCTCTTCAGCACCCTCGACCCGACGACCCGGCGTTTGACCCTGCCTGATAAAAACGTTGTATTGATTACAGATACTGTAGGTTTCATCAGGAAACTGCCTCCGACAATCGTCACCGCGTTCAGGGCAACGCTCGAGGAGCTGACCGAAGCCAGCCTCCTTGTTCATGTGGTTGACCTGACCTCGTCATACGCGCCGGAGCAATGCGACACGGTGGAGGATATCCTGGCGAAGCTTAATCTGGCTGACATGCCACGAATAACAGCGCTGAACAAGATTGACGTGCTACTGAAGAGCGAACAGAGATGGGATGAGAAGAAGGCGCTGGACTACGTCGCCGACAGGTGTGAGGTCACAGAGCCGAACACCGTTGTGGTTTCCGCCGTTAAAAAATGGGGGCTGAATAAGCTCATGGAGATGATAAGCTCACTGGTGCCAAGAGCCGCGGGGGAATCGGTCTAGAAAAAAGCTGTTTCACCAAAATATCGCGCCGGAATCAAAGAATTGGCGTACGAAATCCCCTTACCCACATCAAACTACCCGAAGTCAAAAATGATAGGCGTTTTAAGAGTGTGTTTCAGGAGGTGAAAAATGCCCGTAGAATATAAAGACCTGCGTTTCAAGGTTGCGGCGGCACAGGCGGCGTCAGTATATCTGGATGCGCCAAAGTATTTCGATGTGGGAGCGACTCTTGATAAAGCGGTGGGGCTGATAGAGGAAGCCGGCAGGATGGGAGCCAGGCTGATTGTATTTCCGGAGTGTTTTCTTCCGTGCTACCCGCACTGGTCGCTGGACCTAGCCGACAGACCGGCATTCGATGACATGTGGGCGAAGTACCTGTGGAACTCAGTCGAGGTGCCGGGACCTGAGACCGGGGTTCTATGTGAAGTCGCCAAGAGGTCGAACATCCACATTGTCATGGGCATCACCGAACGTGATAAGAAGTACCAGGGCAGAATGTACAACTCAATACTTTACATAAGCGCTGAGGGGAACATTCTGGGCACGCACCGCAAGATAGTAAACACGGTGCAGGAGCGTTTCTTCCATACTCCCGGTGGTGGCGGTGAGAACCTCAAGGCGGTGTTCGATACTGATATTGGCAAACTCGGCGGCTCAATCTGCGGCGAACACTGCCAGCTACTGCTGACGCATTTGTGGATTACGCAGGGCGTGCAGATACACTGCTCCCTGTGGCCCGGACAGCCGGCGCTGGAGACGCACACAGACGTCCACACCAGGGCACTGTGCTATACCGCGCACTGCTTCGGTGTCCTGTCCGCAAGCTATATACCGAAGAAAGACTGGCCTAAGAACTTCTACCGCAACAGCCGTTTCACCGTGCCGCAGGGCTTCCGGGGCGGCAGTGGCATAGTAAGCCCGCGCGGAGAGTATATCGCCGGACCCGTCTACGATAAAGAGACCATTGTTTGTGCAGAGATAGACCTCTCCGAGTTGGACCGGAGCCGCAGCGGCATAAATATGACGGGGATTTACAACCGATGGGACCTGTTGAACGTTAATGTGCGAGAAGAGGCATATGAACCGGCGGTCCCCATGCAAAATGGTGAACAACCAGATAACGTCAAGGAGCTTGAAGTGCGGATAAAGCGGCTTGAGGAACAGGTAGAAAAGCTCTCGAAAGACATTAAACAGCCTAAAGGTTAAGATAGTCGCTTGCCTCACAGCGCTGGAAGGGGTTACTTAGGGGCGCACAATATATGTTATGTGAAGTAGACATGACTATTCAGGCATACCGGGAAAACGTTTTTGCCAGAAATTTGCTGGAATTCCTGAGGAGACTGTTGAGAGGTTATTTTCGGAGGAATGACAGTCCAGCGGTGTACATTTACACCAGGCGTCTTTAAAAAGAAAACCAGATTCTTCGCCCGCCTCCGGCGGTATAAGAATGACAGCATTTAACAAATTATGACTACTACTGTATATTGATAAGGTATACCTTATTGCCCTCGCGGTTCTCTTTGACCATCTCGGAATGGTAGAGCGCCGTCATCTGGGTGTCCATCTCTGACTCGGAGAGCTTGAACCGCTCCATCACGTCTTCCCGGGTGATTTTGCCCTTACTCTTTATGAACTCGTGTACCTGCTTCTGGAGGTCGGTCAGTCCCTGCTTACTCTTCGGTCCAGCGCCGCCGGGCGTATGCGTGGCGACATAAGTTGCCCACGGCTCGCACTCCTTCGGGTGCAATCCTATCTCCATCATGCAGTCCTCGCACATTGTCTTTCCCTCGTAGTTGTAAGCCTGTTCCTGGGTTATTTCGCGTCCGCATTTACTACATTTCATCGCTTTCCTCCTATTGTTATGTAAAGTATACTCATCTCCCTGAGTTTTATGTAAATGGGCGTGAGGAATTCCTCCCCTTTAGCGCTGGACAGCATATGTTTTTTTCAACGACCTGGAAATCCCGGCGTAAGCGAGAAAGACCACGCCAGCGAGGATTATTATAGTGGCTCCAGAAGCCAGGTCTAGCTGGAAAGAAAGCCACAGACCTCCGAAGGTGAAAGCCATGCTGAAGAGAACGGACAGGAGCATCATTCGCTTAAGGTGATAGGTGAACTGGCGTGCCAGCGCTGCTGGGATGGTAAGCAGTGCAATGACCAGCACGATACCGACTACTCGAATCAGAATTACCACTGTCAGGGCAATGAGGCACAGGAGCAAAAGATACAGCGCTTCGACAGGCACGCCCACCACCCGCCCGAACTCGCGGTCGAACGCCAGCGCCAGGAACTCCTTGTATAGCGCCAGTACGACTATGATTATGAATACATCCAGAGCCGCCATGAGGAGGAGGTCGGAGGTGGGCACGGTCAGGATGTTGCCGAAGAGATAGCTGAAGAGGTCGGGCGCGTACCCTGGAGCCAGCCCGATGAAGATTATGCCCAGCGCCATGCCGATTGCCCATAGTATGCCGATAGCGGTGTCTTCTGGCAACCGGGTCTTTCGTGAAATAACACCCATCGCCAGCGCCGAGGGAATGGTGAAGAACACAGCCCCGAGAACCGGATTGATTCCCACCAGGTATCCCAGTCCGATGCCCCCGAACGCTGTGTGGGAGATGCCTCCGCTGATAAAGACGATGCGCTGTACCACTACATAAGTGCCGATAATGCCGCAGGCGATTGAAGCAAGTAATCCGGCGAGAAGGGCATTGCGCATGAACTCGTATTGCAGTAAATCCAGCATGATATTAATGCTCCTTGAGGACGCGGTGCGGAACAGTGCCGTGGGTTATTATCTGCACCGGGCACTTATAGGTTGTTTGCAGGGTCTCCGGCGATATCTCCTTTGAGCCGTGATAGAATAGCTGGCGGTTCAAACAGGCTATCTCCTCCACGTAGATGGATACCGCACTTATGTCATGTGACACCATGATAATGGTCATCTCCTGGCTGAGCTTTTCAAGAAGCTCGTAGAACTCCGCCTGCATAGTGGGGTCTACGCTCGCCATCGGTTCATCCAGGAGAAGAATACTTGGTTTGCTCACCAGCGCCCGGGCGATGAACACCCTCTGTTGCTCTCCGCCGGAGAGCTTTCCTATCTGTCGCTCCTTGAAATTAAGCATATTTGCCGTCTTGAGCGCTTCTTCCGCCATCTTTTTGTCTTCGGCGCTGTACCGCCTCAGCATGCCTGTCTTGCCATAAAGCCCCATAAGTACCACTTCCCACACGTTTATTGGAAAGTCCCGGTCAAAGAGGTTGGTCTGTGAGACGTAGCCGATGCTTTTGCGGCCGCGTTCCGGCGGCTTACCCAGCACCAGAACCTTACCGCGGTTGGGCTTAATAAGTCCCAGTATCACCTTGAGAAGCGTGGTCTTGCCGCCGCCGTTAGGTCCAATGATGCCGAGGAAGTCCCCCTGCTCCACCACAAGATGCACCGACTCAAGAACGGGCACGCTGTCGTAGTATACCCAGACATCCTCCAATCTTATTACCTCATCCGCCATACCGTATCACTCCATAGCCTCAGCCATCTGCTCGACAACATTTCTCAGGTTCTCTGTAAAATTAGCCGCCAGGTCGTCGATAAATACCACTCTGCCGCCTATCTCCCGTGCAATCACCTCGGCGCTGGCGGGATTTATCTGGGGAGTGGCGAAGATGACCTTAATCTGCTTGGCACGGGCTTCGTCCACAACGCGTGCGATGTCCTGAGCGCTCGGCTCCTTACCCTGCATTTCTATCGGTATCTGCTCAAGCTGGTAATCACGTGCCAGGTAGCCCCACGCCGGATGGAACACGATGAACTGCCTGTTCTTGACACTCTTCAGCCGCTCCCTTATATCCCGGTCCAGAACCTCCAGTTTTCCAATGTAGTTGTCTCTATTTTTGATATAAGATGCTTCGTTCTGAGGGTCAACCTGAATCAATCCCTGGCAGATGCTACGCACTATTGTTATGGCATTCAATGGAGAGACCCAGATGTGGGAATCGGCACCCGGCTCATCCCGGTCTACACTGGCTATCAGTTCAACACCTTTACTGCTATCAACTACCAGCATCTTCGTATTCACCGCCTGGAGCTTGTCCAACCAGGCTACCTCAAATGACAGACCGGCACCCACCTTGACGTACATTTTAGCTTCCGCCAGCTTACGTATCTGACTGGGCGTTGGCTCGTAGGCATGGGGATTAGCCCCCGGCGGCACCATGGCGAATGCGTTCACCCTATCCCCTCCGACCGCCTTGACATACTCGACCAGAGGCAGGATGGTAACAGCAACTCCGATTTTTTCGCTGTCACCGCTTTGCCTACCGCAGGAAAAGGCAGTAACTAGCAAGGCAAGCACAACAATAATCACTGGTATTGCCTTAATCACCCGGCGCCGCACCATATCAAGCCCTCCTATTCCTATTTCTGCTTGCACTCCTGGCAACAGCCCGAGAATTCAAGCAGGTGCCCATTTATCTCGAACCCGGTCTGCCGGGACAGCTTCTCTTCCAGCTCGCCCAGGTCACAACTGGCAAAGTCAACAACCGTGCCGCACTGAGAACAGACAAGGTGATGATGGTGCTCTGCCGGTCTTCTCATCACGTAGCTCCTCTTCCTGCCGTCCATGTGTACCTGGCACAGGAGACCAAGTGCCGCGAGCATATTCAGAGTGCGGTACACAGTAACCAGCCCCACATCGGGGTGCTCCTGTCTGGCGCGCTCATATATTTGCACCGGTGTAAAATGTTCGGTGCTACTACATATTATGTCAAGTACTGCCCGCCTCTGTGGCGTAAGCTTAAAGCCTTTTTGTCTCAGCAATGAGGCTATTCTTCTATTCGTGTACTTCATGCTTGTAGTTGAAAATGTCTTTCATTTATCACTCTACTAATATTTTCTCCCGCTGTCAAGGGTTTGATGATAGAATTATATTAGCTATCAGCAGTCAGTTTTTTCATAGATGGTCTCTTAACTGATAGCTGATGGCTGATAACTGATAGCCCAGAATTGTTCCGGCTTGTCCGGGTAAGGAGCATTAAAATGGAACAGAGGAAAGCGGACATCCGCGGGCAGGTCATAAATCCGATTGACCTGGTGAATTACCAGGAAGGCGCTGCTGTGAGCCGTACGGTAATAGATAAAAAAGTGGGAACAGTCACCCTATTCTCCTTCGCTCAGGGGCAGGGGTTAAGCGAGCACACTGCGCCCTATGACGCCCTTGTTTTTCTGCTGGACGGTGAAGCGGAGGTCACAATCTCAGGAAAACCGCTTCAGCTTAAGTCCGGCGATATGGTCATCATGCCGGCAAACGAGCCGCACGCCCTGAAAGCTATCAAGCAGTTCAAGATGATGCTGGTAATGATAAGGGCTTAAAGGCGACCGTTCCTGACGAAGAAGCGGACTCGGTGACTGCGCAGGAGCGTAAAAGCCACCCAGCCGACGACAAACAAGCCGATTAGCTCCGAGACATACACGGCGGGGTTTGTCAGCAACCCTCGGGCAATGCTCGACCAGTCTCCTGCTACTCTGGGGAAAGCCCAGCCGAACAAGGGCCAGAAAAGTGTCTGTGGTACAGCCCACATGCTATCCAGCACGATATGTGACAGGTCTCCCAGAGACAGCATCAACAGCCAGTTCCTGCCTCTTCTCTGGTATAAATAAATTCCCAGTGAAAGCAAGAGCACAAAGAAAAGAAGAGTGTGGGCGAATATTCTGCCGTTCTGGAAAACATCGCTGAGGATGAGCATTCCTACCGGCTTGTCTATGAGGTCGGGCAGGAGAGAGCCGACGAGTAGAAGCCTGAGGTCGAGCAGGTATCTATCATAGACAGCCTTTCCCAACTCGGGTGCTGAAGCACTCGTATCCTCACTGCTTACCTGTTTTTTCTGTGAACGGTACTTTGTCACGGCTCCGTCAACCAGCAGTGCCGCACCCAACGTAACGCCCAGATGCCCAAATAACAGCATATAGATAATAATAGCCTGATAGTGTATTCCGAATCAATTCACTCTCCTTAACTTGACTTTTTGGTCAATACTGTTACAATCAAAATCGTTATGCAGTTGTTTGGCACGTCTGGAATACGAAGGGAAATAGACAGAGACCTGGTACAACTGTCACTCAATGTGGGTATGGCGGTGGGGAGCGTTTACCGGAGCGTGGTGCTCGGCTGTGACACCAGGACGTCAAGCAATGCGCTTAGATACGCTACCATGGCGGGCTTGCTGGCGAGCGGGGCAAGCTGTAGCGATGCCGCCATGGTGCCTACGCCTACTCTCGCTTACGTTGCCCGTGAGTTCAAAGCCGGCGTGATGATTACCGCCTCACACAACCCGCCCAGCTACAACGGTATAAAACTGGTCAACCCGGATGGCTCAGCCTTCTTCGCCAGCCAGCAGAAACAGATAGAGAATCTACTTCAGGGCAGGTCACTCGTCACCGCACCATGGAACAAAATGAGGGGCGCCGAAGTATACAGCACAGCCACAGAGAAGCATGTGGAGCGCATCCGCAAGGACTTTCCCGGAAGCTTTAAGATAAAGGTGGTTGTGGACAGCGGGTGTGGTGCCGCTTACTTTATTACACCCCACCTTCTCACCAAACTGGGATGCGATGTGGTTACCTTGAACTGCTTTGCCAGCGGATTTTTCCCGCATGACGTCGAGCCGACCGAAGCCAACCTGCGTGACCTTACAAGAGCGGTTAAAAATGAAGGAGCAGACCTTGGCATTGCCCATGACGGTGATGCCGACCGTATGATGGTGGTAGATGACAGGGGCAGGTTCGTCTCAGGAGACAGGTTGCTGGCTATCTTCGCCAGGGCGATGAACGCTAAGAAAGTAGTCACCACCGTGGACGCCTCCATGTCCATAGACGAGATGGGATTCAAAGTCACCCGTACAAAAGTCGGCGACCCGTACGTTTCAGAGGAGCTAAAGAAAGGCGGCAATTTCGGGGGCGAGCCTTCCGGAGCCTGGGTCTTCCCCGGCATCTCGCTGTGCCCGGATGGCGTTTACGCCGCCGCTCAGGTGGTCGCTATAGCCAGCCAGCACAAATTCTCCGTTCTGGTTGATGGCATTCCTTCCTATCCGGTGCTCCGGGGCAGTGTGGGCAGTGTGGGCAGTGTGGGCATTGTAACATCCGAGCTTGAGAAGGGGTTAATGAATATGAACCCGGATTCCGTAGATAAGATGGACGGTATTAAGCTCAATTTCAAAGAAGGCTGGGTGCTGGTGCGTACCTCAGGCACAGAACCAAAGATACGGATTACCGTAGAAGCGAAAAGCGAATTACTGGCTCACTATCTATACGACGGAGTGGTTCAAATAATCAAAGAATCTGCACATAAAGGAGAGCAGTGAAGGCTGTTATTCTGGCGGCTGGCGAAGGTACCCGGATGAGGCCATTGACCTATACCAGACCGAAGGTGATGCTACCGATTGCCAACAAACCTATTCTTGAGCACTTGCTCAATGAGATGAAGCAGGCTGGAATATCCGACTTTGTCTTCGTAGTCGGATACCACGATGAACAGGTAAGGGACTACTTCGGTGACGGAAAGCGCTGGGACGTAAATGTTCAATATGTGGCCCAGAGGAAGCAACTGGGCACCGCGGACGCGGTAAAAACGGTTGAAAGCCTGCTAAGCGGAAGTTTCCTTCTGGTCAATGGCGATGTCATAGTCAGCCACAGTGACATTCTCGCTTTAATCTACAAGGGCGAAAATACGTTAGGTGTAATCGAGGTGAAAGACCCATCCGGTCTTGGCGTAGTCGAGGCTAAAGAGGGACGGGTAGTCCGTATCTACGAGAAGATGGAAAAACCACCGACCAACCTGGCAAATGCCGGCGTATACATGTTCACGCCTGACATATTTGACGCCACAGCAAAGACCGCCAAATCGCCGCGCGGGGAATATGA
>JAUYDO010000005.1 GCA_030691835.1 Dehalococcoidia bacterium
TTTCAGCCAGACAATTAATACACCTGCCTCTTTCCTTTTTCGGAAAGAAAATCTCTCCACAACGCGGACACTTACTCCCAATCAGCTGCGGTTTCTCATCCGGAGAAGACGGTGTTGCCCACAGTCCCGCTTTCAAGGGAATCTGTTTTGCTGAGCTAATAGACACGTACTACCTCCCCATCTATATTTAGCGTCTTAAATAATTGCCTATGGCTCAAACTTATATGAAATCCTAACCCGGACAAGCCGGAACCAAAAGAAAAGGACGCGACAGGCACGGAGGCCTGTAGTACCGACAGTAGGACAGGCGTCCCTTCAGGGAGAACCTTCTGGGTGAACCCTGCCTGTCCGCAAGCCAGTTTTTCCCAATTTGCGCATCCGCCTCAGGCGGATATTTTTAAGGGACTAAGCACTAAATGCTATCCCGTATCAAGTACGGGACTAAACAATATCTAAACCAAAATTTCAAAAGCTAACTATAATCTCATTCCGGGTCATTTCCTGACCACCCCTTCCACACAAGAGACTTCCAGCTTGCCAGTTCCATGACAACTGCCGAAGTCCGAGGGCTTTAGTTTTAGTTTGATTATCTCGGTGGGCGTAAGCACCCTGAACTTCTTCCGGTACTCACCAGCCTTAAGAACGGCATTCTCGACCGGGTCTTTAACACGCAGTGAAAGCTCAACATCTTCTCTACCGGTAATTCTTTGTGGCACAACGCTCTTGATATTCTTTCCAGCTACGACCCTTATTTCTTTTGCGGCTTCTTTAATTTCTCCGTTTATGAATCTAACAGCGTTGCTGGCGGCTTTCTCTCCTTCCAGAGAAACGTTATCAACCAGGTCATGGACCTGCAGGACATTGCCCGAAGCGAAAATACCTCTGACGTTCGTTTGAAGGTATTCATCGACCATCGGACCACCAGTCTCATCACTGATAATGATACCCGCTTCCCTGGAAAGCTCATTCTCCGGGATTAGCCCTACCGAAAGTAAAAGACAATCACAGGATATATCTCTTTCGGTATCTTTCAAGATTTTGCCGTCCTGCACCCGGGCAATTTTAACACCCTCTACCCGGTAGTTGCCGTAGATATCGGTGACAGTGTGTTCCAGAAGCAACGGAATATTGAAGTCATGCAGGCACTGCACCTCATTGCGGATGAGACCCCCGACATGCGGAAGTATCTCAACAACTGCTTTGACTTCGGCACCTTCCAGACGGAGGCGGCGTGCCATTATCATGCCTATATCGCCTGAGCCGAGAATCACAAATTGCCTGCCAGGCAGATAGCCATCAACATTGACCAGCCTCTGAGCCAGGCCAGCAGTCAATATCCCGGCAGGACGGCTACCCGGTATCCCGATGGAAAAGCGGCTTCTTTCCCGGCAACCCATAGCCAGTATGATGGCTTTAGCGTTCACCGTGAATTCACCCCAACGGCTATTGATGGCTACAATCGCTCTTTCCGGGCTAAGGTGAGTGACCATGGTGTTGAGACATATTTCAACATCCATTGACGATATCTGTCCGATAAATCTATAAGCATACTCAGGACCGGTCATGTCTTCGCCAAAGCGATGCAACCCAAAGCCGTTGTGTATACATTGATGAAGTAGCCCGCCCAGGCACTCGGCACGTTCAAATAGGATTACCCTGTCTAATCCGGCTTCCCGGGCTTTTATCGCGGCAGCCATTCCGGCCGGGCCGGCGCCGATAACAGCCAAATCAACTTCTTTGACCAACATGCATGTCTCCTCTAATCAGCCCCTTTGTTTCACATGCCAAAACGTACGAATTCCCTCCCTTAAGGGTGAGTTCCAATGGGGAAACACCCATCTCGTCCGCCATTATCTTCAAGATGCGGGAGGTACAGAAACCGCCCTGGCACCTGCCCATGGTAGCACGGGTGCGGAACTTTACATCATCTACGGTCGTTGCTCCGGCTCTCACTGCCTGCCGTATTTCTTCCTCTGATACCTTTTCACAGCGGCACACCAGATGACCATACCCGGGATTGGCTTCTATTTTGCGATTCTTTTCCTCTGTAGCCAGCTCGATAAACCTTGGCTCTACATCGCGATAGGGATTGAAGTCACTCTTTTCCACCAGTCCCAGTCCTTCATCAGCCAGCATCTTGACTATATCCAGTGCCAGAGCCGGCGCCGGTGTCACTGCTGGCGGGCAGGCGATAATGCTGATGAACTTAGGCTTTGGGCGCTCTATCAAATAATCATCCGGGTTCCTGGTATTGAAATGCATTATGCCGGCAAAGCTCCGCAGTATTTTGAACTCGGCTTCCGGCAAATAATAGTTAAGATAGGTTGATAGCAGGTCAAGCCCTTCACGCGTGGTTGAGTGGTCACTCTTACTGTTGCTGAGGTCCATTGTGTGGCTGGCAAGTATGTTGCCATCGGTAGTCATGTATAGCATACGCGATTTCATCGGTTTGGGCATGGTGACAATGGTGTGCTGGATACCAGCCGTATTTTCCATTACTAACATCTGGCACTTCCAGATAGTGAAGGAAAAATCAATCCCGCCCACCATCCTGGCGATTTCATCGGAAAAGATGCCAGCCGCATTGACCACGTATTCAGCTCTTAATGAACCATCGTTGGTCTTGATGATGTAGCCGCCTGTCTTCTGTTCAATTCCATGTACTTCAGTATTCAGCAATATATGTACACCGTTCTGGGCGGCTACCTCGGTGAACGCAGTTGTCCACTCCGTGGCATTTACCGAGGCTGTATGCGGGTCATACAAGCCGCCAATAAACCTCGGGTCAAGCAAGGGCTCCTTCTCCCTTATACCATCCCTGTCCAGGATGCTGATACCCTTCCACCCCTTCTCTTCAGCCAGCTCTTTGAAGATTTTCATCTTTTCAATATCATCCTGAGCCTCTGCAACCATAACCCTTCCGGAGGTCAGGATTTTGGCTTTTAAAAATGGTTGCAATTCATAGAACATCCGCACCCCGGGGTCATTAAGCCGGTCTTTGAGATGGTCTTCCCGTGCGAGATAGCTTTTCAGGTCACCACCGCCCTCCCACCATTTTACATACTTAGACATATACAGACCCGTACCGCCGTGAAGCCCACCCTGACTGCATTTGGTGAGACCATGCCCTGTCATTGGCTGTTTCTCAAGAACGCAAACATTCACCTTATATTTGCTCAGGGCGTGTGCTATCGTTGCGCCAACAATGCCTCCGCCGATTATCGCCACCTGGGTATCAATCATGTGTGCCATATACATCCTTCTGCGATTTCTTACTGCACCGGGGCTATCTGTTTGGTAAATCCCTTTAGCGGTCTTACTGCAAACTGTGAAACAGAAGATACAATATACCTACGAAGCCTTGAAAAGCTTTATGTCTCCAAGGTGTTTATACTCTATGTCCAAGAGCACATTCTCGATGGTTTTGGAAAGATATCCCGTATGCTCTATTTTCACAGTGTAAGCGGTATCCATTTTTAAGTTGTCCAATGAAAAATTCCCCGCCACATTACTCTTACGCCTCATCGATGAGCCCCTCGTATCCGTGATTATGACATCGGCACCGGGCATATCCATCAGGCTTTTACCGTCTATCACATGTCCAGCCAGAGTGGGCGTAGGCAAGCCGACGTAGTACACTCTGGGCTTCGTTCCCTTTTCGCGGTACAGGGGCATAGCTTCCCTTTTCTTCATCTCTTTCTCCAGCCCGGACTCTTCCCCCCAAAGGAATACGCCGGAGGGACAAGCCTCCACGCACGCTGGCTCCTTGCCCTGCTCCAATCTGTGCATGCACAACGTGCATTTCTGACATATGTTCCTGTCCTCATTCGGAAATATCACTCCATAGGGGCAGGCGCTTATACATGACTTGCACCCATCACACTTCGTTGAGTCAATAATGACCGCCCCCTCTTTCGTTCTGTAGATGCAATCCGGAATTGGACAGGCTTCCATGCACGGAGCCTCGTTGCAGTGCATACAAAGAACAGGAATGGGATAAAGCTTGACGTAGGGATATTTCCCCTTTTCCTCTTCCATAAGCCGTATCCACTCCTGGTCTCTGTCTGGCTGAGGATAGCTGTAAGGAGGATAGGGATTGCCGACATGCTCATTCTTGCAGGCAACCACGCAAGCGTAACAGACGCTACACCGGTTTATGTCCACAATCATTGAGTACTTCAACGCTGTCCCTCCCACTTGCGGACCTGTACCATCATATGCTCTACCCTGTGCAGATAGGCATGATATGACATGGGTTCATTGGATGCCAGGACATTGGCAGAACCACCCCGGTCAAGACTGCCGGGAGTCCTCGGGTCTTCCGGCTCCCAGAAAGCACCGTAGAAGATTCTGATGCTTCCAGGTATTATCCTTTCAGTAACAAAGGCGCTGGCTAATAGCTTCCCTTTAGTGCTGGATACTATAGCAATATCGCCATGCTTTATATCTCTCGCCGCCGCGTCGACTGGGTTTATCCAAAAAGGCTCGTATTCCCTGCCATCAGTTCTCTTCTTATGAAGCTCACGCAGCCAACTGACATTCTCCATCATGGTGTGAAGCCTGAACTTCGGATGAGGGAAGAAGCCTATCAACGGGTACTGCTTAGCCTGGGGACTCTTTGGCCCGTCCTTGGGTTCCAGATATTTCGGTACCGGCGGTATCTCCGGGTGGTTTTCTCCATAGAAATCGGCGATTGTCCTGGAGTATATCTCTATCTTACCTGACGGAGTGGCAAGCCCCCCACCCTTCTCATAGAACCATCTGAGCGGCGGCGTGGGTTCGTACTTTTCAGGGAATGGGAATATGTAGTGTCCCTTTTTCTTGAAGTCTTCATAGCTGATAAACTTGGCGGTAGTAGATTTTTCGAAAAGTTTCCTTATCCAGTCATCCTCAGTGTTGCCTTCTGAGAATTCGTCTTCAATGCCCATCTTCCGCGCGAGATGGTAAAATATATCCATATCGCTCATAGATTGACCCAGAGGTTCTATGCATTTTTGCTGATATATGGCTATCTGGTGATTGGCGCTCCCGGAATAGGGGATATATAGCCCGCCACAACCAAGCATACTGTAGTCGTTGCGTTCGAAGTCCGTGCAAGCCGGCAGTATGATATCGGCATATCTCATAACCGGCTCCATGAACAGGGCTGTCATAACCGTAGTTTCTACCTTTGGAGACAGGTAAGCTTCGGCTCTCCAGTTTACGTTGGCATAGGAGGCAAAGTGTCCGCCACCCATCCTGAGTATCATCTTAATTTCCGAGTAACCCGGCACGGGATAGCTGTACTCTCTGAAGAACTCCTCCCACCAATAGGCGGCTCCGGTCGTGCCTCCCTTCCATTTAACCGGCGGCTTTAATATACAGTCAGAGATATTCAGGGTATGGACCCTCTGTGGAATGGGGTTGGAGTAAAGCTTGTTCGCCGCCGGGTTTATCCCTGTTGAGTAGCCCGGGACATGTACACTTTTGTCAAAGGGCGCTCCACCTGATATTGTTCCCCAGGTCACCATATTCACTCCCGGCTTGCCCAGACCCTGAAGGGTCTGCAGAGTAACCATCATCCGCGTCCATTCGTGCCCATTCCAGCCACGGCAGGCTCCACCGAGCTGGCAGTTCAGCGTGGTGGGACCTGCGGCCCACTCCCTTGCCAGGGAGATTGTCGTCTCCGGGTTGACGCCACATATCTTTTCCGCCCACTGCGGCGTTTTGGGTACGCCATCATCCTTCCCCAGCAAGTAATCCCGGAACTTCTCAAAGCCTACGGCGTGAGTCTCCACATAATTCTTGTCATATGTACCTTCTGTTACCCAGACATACATTATTGCCGCCGCCAGAGCCGCATCAGAGCCTGGATAGACCGGCACCCATCTGTCAGCGTGGACTACAGCGGTATCATTGAACTCCGGGGAAACCATTACAGTCTTAATGCCTGCTTCCCTGACCCAGTGTCTCCATACCTCCGATTCGTGACCCAGGTACATCCTGGTGGACTTGGTAGCATCCAGCCCCCAGTAGACCACCATCCTCGAGTTCTGTAGACTATCGGCAAAACTATCAACTCCTTCTGAGGTGCCGTTAGCCCACCAGTACCCGTACATGAAAGCTGCGCCGGAGACCCAGCCCGCCCAACTGGACGTCCCGGGCACGTATTCTGTGTAGCCTCCCAGTATGTTAAGAAATCTGGGGACTACAGTGTACTCGGTGCCCATGCCGTGTATAGTCCCCCAGGTGGTATGCGTGGTATGGGTCAGATAAGCGATGGCAGAGTTGCCATACCCTTCCTTGATTCTCTTTATCTCCCCCGCGACCAGCTCCAGAGCTTCATCCCAGCTAATCCTTACGAACTCGGCTATACCCCTGTTATCGTACTTCCCCTTGCCGCCAGGCTCCCAGCCAACCCTCTTGAGCGGGTATCTCACTCTACTCGTATCATAGACCCACCTCCGGTAAGCCTGAGCCCACATATCCATAAGGCACCTGCGTGGCGGCTCAAAGACCTTACCTTTAGCCTCTATTTTGTACTGATTGATATTTTCAGGGATGGTCAAAGGGGCAGTCTTTACCACTCTGTCATACTTTACATGCGCCAGAACCGCACCACCAAAGGTGCATTCACTGTAGACGCGTTCCTTTTCTCTCTCCTTCATTTCTTCGGTTTTAATAGCTCTAAGCAGGTTATCTCCACCGGCGAGAGAGCCAAACGCGCTACTCATTGCGTTGATGAGCACTCTGTCAGACTGTGACGCATTACCTTGTTGGTTCTCCATTTTCGCCTCCTCGAACGCAAGTTAACGAAAAACAAGTTCCGGGCGAAACGATTTTTAGAACTCATCCGCACTCGTTCCGAACGGCTTTGGATAACAGCACCGAGACTTTCCGGCCTAGAATTATATCAACATGCCAATCTTGCCATGTACTTCCCTGTGGTGGCTCCCAGTGTCTAAAGTGGCTACCCTCATCTATGAAGAGCGCATAAGCAATGTCGGCTGTTTTATCACCAGCAAAGTCTCTGCATACAAATTTTTTTATTCGTTCTATGTCTTCCAGTACCCCCTCGCGCCAGAACACTACAGGGAACTTGCGGGAAGGGATATCTTTCCGTTTATGAGCCGGTTCATACTTGAATTCAGCAACAAGCTCCAGAACGCCGTAAGGCTCAGAATGGCGAGATCCACACATAAGCTACGTCGCTCGCCGCGCCAGACAGGATAGTCGTTTAGAATCCTATAGGGGAGCCCCTTTTCCTCTATTTTGTCAATAATATGTGTCTGAACCGTCCAAACGATATCACGTTCTGCAAAGAAACGATACTGTTTGTAGCTCGCCCTAAGCCATACAATGGCTTCTTCAAATAGCTCGGTAGCAGATTTTATCTCCGTATACATCTCTCAGCGACATTCTAAACTAATACTTCCATCGTAGCAAGTTACTTATTCGCCGTCGCAAGTGATCTATCAATTCGCCATGTTGACATGGATATGAATAATCCTATACAATGCCCGAAAACCTGCATAATTGCAAATGCCAATCCCAACTCAGCCGCATTGCCGGCGAAACAGGTTAGAGACGAAGAGGAGTATTCAATGAAAGACCTGAGACAATTTATCCAGATGACTGAAGAAATGGGCGAGCTTAAGACGATTGAAGGTGCTCACTGGAACCTGGAGATAGGCGCTATTTGCCGACTCGTGGGCGCCGGGTCGGACCCGAGAGCTCTTCTCTTTGACAAAATCGAGGGTTATAAAGCAGGTTACCGTATCTTAGCCAACCCTTTTTGTACGGACAAGCGTGTTGCACTTGGATTGGGGCTGACCGTTGAGACAAGCCGCCCCGAGCTAGTACGCAAACTACGGGATAAACTCAACGAGCCTCTCAAGCTGATACCCCCGGTAGAGGTAAAAGACGCGCCGATACTTCAAAATGTTCAAACCGGAGATGATGTAGACCTTTTCAAATTTCCGACACCTAAATGGCAAGCCAGAGACGGCGGAAGATATATCGGCACCGGGGACAACGTAATCATGAAAGACCCCGATGAGGGCTGGGTAAATGTCTCCACCAACAGGGTTCAGATTCATGATAAATCGACAGCAACTATTTACTTCGCTCCCGGTAAACATGGAGGCATGATTAGAGAAAAATATTGGAAACGAGGTCAAAGCTGCCCCGTAGCTATAACCTGTGGAAGCGAACCGCTGCTTGTTGTCATCGGGAGTTCAGCCATACCGTGGGGGATGCCGGAGTATGATTACGCGGGATGGTGGAAGAAGGAGCCTCTCGAAGTTATAAAGGGTCCCACCACCGGTTTGCCGATACCCGCCCACGCCGAGATAGCCCTGGAGGGCGAGATGGTGCCGCCCGATGTAGAGACAAGGATTGAAGGTCCATTTTCGGAATGGACGGGGCATTACAGCCCCGCAAAGCCGGAGTCGGCGGTAAGGATTAAATGCGTTTTACACCGGAATGACCCGATAATCCTCGGAGTCCTTCCGTTTCTGGGCCGCGGCGTCCCATACGGGCATACGCCTTTGGTTATATCGGCGCAGGTGTGGAACCATCTGGACAGACTGGTCCCCGGCGTCAAAGGAGTGTGGTGTCCCCCGGAGTTTCACAGGAATACGATAGTTATATCGCTGGCACAGAAATACGGCGGTCATGCCAAGCAGGCGGCGCTGGGGGCACTTTCACGGTATAACTACAGCGTCAAGTATGTTATCGTCGTGGATGATGATATAGACCCCTACAATATCCGTGAAGTCCTCTTCGCTCTGGCATTCAGAGCCGACCCGGAGAAGTTTGACATTATCAGGGATTCCTGGTGTGATGGTCTGGAACCTCTTCTATCTCCCTTCAAGAGACAGACCGAAGATATCACTCATACAGCGGTGCTGATTACAGCCTGCAAACCTTACGCTTGGATGAAGGACTTTCCACCGGCAGCCGACGTAAATGTGAGCCAGCAGCTTCTGGAACAAATCGGACGGAAGTTTAAGGGAGTGTTACCTTAGCGTGGCGGATATGTCATACTGTTGAATCTAACGTTTTTCCGGTCAAAGTGCCACGCAAGACTTTAGATTTAAGATACCAGGTATGAATGAGTTCCGTTAGTAGGTATCACTTTCTTTTGTAGATAAACCGGTGGCATTCCTGTTCTTTATTCGGCTCTTTGTTTTAATCCACTCATAGAGTAAGAAAGCTATAGTTATGCCTAATCCTACTATAGTCCACATCTGAACGGGTATTATCATCACCAGTGCCCCTATGGCACCCCAAATTCTCTCCGGTATGTTCAATTTGCTGAATAAGTAGCCCTCTACGGCTACAGCTACAAATATGATTCCAATAATTGAAAGGATAACGCGGATAACGATGTCTGTCCATGAGCCTATCAATAACAGAGTTGGGGCAAAGGCGAAAATGAAAGGGACAATGTACGCGGCGATACCAAGGCGAATTCCTACCCATGCTGTTCGCATAGGTCCGGCGCCGGCTATGCCAGCTGCAACATAGGTCGCGGTGCACACTGGCGGAGTAATAAAGGATAATACTCCAAAATAGAATATGAAGAGGTGGGC
>JAUYDO010000020.1 GCA_030691835.1 Dehalococcoidia bacterium
GGTTCATTTTTTGATTTGGTTCCGGCTTGTCCGGGTTAAGGGTTTTACAATCGTAATGACAGAGAAAAAAGCGAACGGGCAACACACGAAAGTCGGCGTTCTTGGCGGGACCTTTGACCCGGTGCACATGGGGCATCTTGCCATTGCCGAGGAAGCCCGGGCGCGAGTCGGCATGGACCAGGTAATCTTCCTGCCGGCAGGTCAGCCCTGGATGAAGAAAGACATCCCGGTCTCGCCCACTGAGCACCGCCTCAACATGCTCAAGCTGGCTATTAGCGGTAAGCCCTACCTCAAGGTTTCTACCGCAGAGCTGGAGCATGAAGGTTCTTCCTACGCCGTCGAGACCATCGCCGGGATTAGGCAGGAGCTGGGCGCCGGCGCGGAGCTATTCTTCATAATGGGCTGGGACAGCCTTGCCGTGCTGCCCCTGTGGCGCGAGCCGGAAAGGCTGATAGGCATGTGCCGCATTGTGGTTGTCCCAAGACCGGGCTACCCGGCACCGGACGTCAAGGCGTTGGACGCGGTCATTCCGGGACTATCCCGGCGGGTGCTCATGCTGGATAAGCTGGAGGTAGACATCAGTGCCACAGAGATAAGGGAGCGCGTCCGGCGAGGTCTGCCCATCAGCCACCTTGTACCGGAGGCGGTGGAGTGGTATATAAGGGAACATGGGCTGTATTTGGGTGATTGATGTCTGTACGCAAAGAATTCGCCCCCGCTGAATCTGTCATTGCGAGTCCCGATGAAATCGGGGCGTGGCAATCTCAGAAACTTGTACAACAATATTCTTATAAAGAACCACCGTTTAACAACTATCAGAGATTACCGTACGCCTGTGGCGTACTCGTAATGACAGTTGATTTTTCCTTCTTAGATTGACGGAGGACCGGGGTATCTAAGAGGGGTTCATCCTGAAGGTTCACCCTGAAGGGTGCAGACCCCTCTACAATAAAAATTCCCCTTCCCCTTGCTAAGGGGAAGGGGATACAGGGGATAGGGTTCTTATATATCCAGGTTCTTGACGCTCTTGGCGTGTGCCTGGATGAAGGCTTTGCGCGGCGGCACCTCTTCACCCATAAGTATGCGGAAGGTCTCATCAGCCTTGGTGGCATCGTTGATAACCACTTTCAGCAGGGTCCTGGTGGACGGATTCATGGTAGTGTCCCATAGCTGTTCCGCTGACATTTCACCGAGACCCTTGTACCGCTGTATCTCTATCTTCTTGGCGTTGCCCTCTTTCAGCCTGCGGATGACGTCTTCCTTCTCCTGGTCGGAGTAGACCCAGTGCTGGTGACTTCCGGCTTTGACTCGGTAGAGCGGCGGCTGGGCGATAAAGAGATGCTCAGCGTTAATGAGCATAGTCATGTGTCTGAAGAAGAAGGTAAGCAGTAGCGTCCTGATGTGAGAGCCGTCAACATCGGCATCCGTCATCAGGATAACGCGGTGATACCTGAGCCGGGACAGGTTAATGTCTTCATCGATGCTGGTGCCCAGCGCCGTGATGATAGCCCGGATTTCTTCGTGGGCGAGCATCTTGTCCGCGGCGGCTTTCTCTACGTTCAATATCTTGCCGCGCAGGGGCAGGACAGCTTGGAAGCGCCGGTTGCGTCCCTGTTTTGCAGAGCCGCCGGCGGATTCACCCTCAACCAGGTACAACTCGCTGTTGGCGGGGTCTTTCTCAGAGCAGTCGGCGAGCTTTCCGGGCAGGGTCGCAGAGTACAGACTGCTCTTCTTGAGGATAAGGTCGCGGGCACGTCTTGCCGCTTCCCTGGCTTTCGCCGACGTGAGACACTTGTCTAAAATGCTCCTGGCTTCGTCAGGGTGCTCCTCCAGGTACAGGGTTAGCTCTTCGTTGACCACGCTTTCCACGAAGCTCTTGGTCTCCGGGTTGCCCAGCTTGGCTTTTGTCTGTCCCTCGAACTGCGGTTCGGGGAGCTTAACGCTTATTACGGCGCTCAGTCCTTCCCGGACATCTTCACCGGACAGGCTGGGGTCGTCCTCTTTCAACAGTTTGCTCTTCCGGGCGTAGTCGTTCAGCACACGGGTCAAGGCGGAGCGGAAGCCGGTCAGATGAGTTCCGCCGTCCACGGTGTTGACGCAGTTGGCAAAGGCGAATAGCGACTCTGAGTAGCCCTCATTGTACTGCAGGGCGACCTCGACTGTAGTTGAGTCCACGGTCTTGATGAAATAGATTGGCCTGGGATGGCGCACCTCACGGTTGCGGTTGATGTAGTGGATGAAGCCGGCGACGCCGCCCTCGAAGTAGAATGTCCGTTCCTCGTCGCGCCGCTCGTCTTTGAAGTTTAGCTCGACCCCTTTGTTCAGGTACGCCAGCTCTCTCATCCGCTCGGCGAGCGTATTGAAATCGTAGTTTGTTTTGCCGAATATCTGCTCATCGGCAAGGAAGGTGATGGTGGTGCCGGTGCCCTCCGCCTCACCTACCTCGGCGACAGGCGCCAGGGGTATACCCTGCTTGAATTCCTGCATGTATTTTTTGCCGTTGCGCTTCACCTCAGCCCTAAACCGGGCGGATAAGGCATTCACCACCGAAGCGCCGACGCCGTGCAGACCGCCGGATACCTGGTAGGCTTTCGAGCCGAACTTGGCGCCGGCGTGCAGGGTGGTAAGCACGGTCTGGAGCGCCGAAACCTTGGTAGCGGGATGGATTTCCACCGGGATGCCGCGACCGTTATCCTCCACGCGGACGCTATTGTCCGGCTGGATAGTTATAGTGATGGTGGTGCAACAGCCAGCCATTGCCTCGTCTATGGAGTTGTAGACGATTTCATACACCAGATGGTGTAAACCGCGTTGGTCCGTACTGCCGATGTACATGCCCGGGCGGCGCCGGACCGCTTCACGTCCGCCAAGGACCTGTATTTCAGCTACGGTGTATTCGTTATTATTGTTGGGCGTCTTTGGTACGTTGTTGGAAACGACTTCATCAGCCATAGTTATGGTCCACCTGCAATAGCGAATTTATGGAATGAATCAGGGATAGAAGAAGAATATATGGAAACGCAAAGAGCCTGCGCAGAAATCGATTTACCCATTTTCATTATTATAGCACATTCCACGCACGAAGTGAAGCTGAAAAGCGAGAGATTGTTTACATGGTCAAGGGCTGGAACTCATAGCGGTCTTTGATGTGCTAAAATGTAGAGAGCATGTCACACGAACATGGAACAGGTCTGAGCGAATCTCCCCCGAAGGGATTAGCCTCCGGGCTTCTGCCGAAAGCCAACCGTGCCTCTATACTGCTTTTTCTTGCCTCGACCTGCTTCTACTGGGCGTCCCTCTACACGTACGTGCCTATTCTGCCGGTGTATGCGCAGTCGCTGGGAGCAAGCCTGTCAATGGTGGGAATTGTCGTTGCCTCATACGCTTTGCCCCAGGTGGTTTTGCGTGTACCCATGGGTATGTGGTCCGATGCCCTCGGCAGGCGCAAGCCGCTGGTTGCGGCGGGAATTGTGATGACCCTGGCAGGGGCGCTGGTAATGGGTCTGGCGCCGAACCCGCTATTTTTGACAGTTGGGCGTGCCGTTTCGGGTACAGGCGCGGCGGCGTGGGTTATCCTTTCCGTATATTTTATTGCCTACTATCCCGCTCAACTGGTGGGGCGGGCAGTCGGTCTAATCAATTTCGTGCAGTCAGCGGCTCTCGTGGTTGCCTCTGCAGGTGGAGGGCTGATAGCCCAGGCGTGGGGCTTCCAGTATGTATTTTTCGTTGCCGCAGTGCTTGGTGCTCTCGCTCTGGTTGCCTTACTACCTTCCGTTGAGTCCAGGCCTGAGCTTCGTTCATCGTTTGCCTGGCGCGATTTTGCCAGAGTAGCCGGCAATCCTCATCTGCTGGCGGTCTCCGGTATGGGGATTC
>JAUYDO010000076.1 GCA_030691835.1 Dehalococcoidia bacterium
GGAAGCTGGGCGGCGCTCTGCTTTTGATTGTGCTTGTGTCCGTGGGTATTATGGCGTACCTGACCAATCAGAAGACGACCACGGAGTTCCAGCGCTACGTGGAAGCGGGCGGCATGATGTATGCCCGGAATGTAGCCGACAGCCTCACTCAGTTCTATGCCGGGAAGCGCAGCTGGTCCGGTGTACAAGAATATTTATCGGGCATACCGCGAAGCCCCTCCGAAAGACTTATTGTCGCTGATAGCGCCGGCGCAATCGTGGGTGACACCTCCGCGCTGTGGCTGGGCAGGACAGCGAAGGATGTTCAGCTAAGCGGCGGCACCAATATCACTGTGTCCGGGCGCAGCGCCGGAACACTGTATGTCCTTATCTCCGGGGGTCGTATGGGTATGGGAATGGGCAGAGGTCCCACTATGGGCATGGGAATGGCCGGTACGGATATTACTCTTGAGGCAGCACAGAGTGATTTCCTGAGCCGCACCAACAACTATCTCTGGATAGCCGGTCTCATAGCTCTCGCTTTTGCGCTGGTGCTCGGCGTCCTGCTCACCCGCCAGATTATCCGACCCGTAAGAGCGCTAACCGCTGGCGCGCGTCATATCGCACGGGGAGACCTCGGTCACAGGGTGAAGGTAAGCTCCAGGGACGAACTGGGAGAGCTTGCTCAATCTTTTAATGCCATGGCTTCCAGCCTGGACAGGGGCGAGCAAGCCAGGAAACGCCTGGTGTCCGATGTAGCCCATGAGCTACGCACGCCGCTCACTATCATTGAGGGGACGGTGGACGCAATAATGGACGGAGTCTTTCAACCCGACCCGGAGCGCCTGGGCACTATCAAAGAGCAAACCGCTGTGCTCACGCGGCTGGTCAGTGATTTGAGAGACCTCTCCCTCGCCGAATCCGGGCAGATGAAACTGGAGCTGGCACCCAGCGACATGGTTGAACTGGCAAGGCGGAAGCTTGCTCAGTTTGAGGTAGCCGCAAAAGATAAGGGTATCACTCTAATGTTCGATGCTACTCCGGAGCTTCCAAAAGTAATGGTTGATTCCTTCCGAATGGAGCAGGTACTAGCCAATCTAATGACCAACGCCATACGCCACACGCCTCCGGCAGGCAACATCGAGGTGAAAGTAAATAAAGATGAAGCCGGGAAGAATTTACTTATCTCGGTGGCGGATACCGGTGAAGGCATACCGCCCGAACATCTGAATCAGGTTTTCGAACGATTCTACCGGGTAGAGGACTCCAGAGCCAGGAGCGAGGGAGGCGCCGGGCTTGGTCTGGCTATCGTCAGGCAGATGGTGGAAGCGCACAGCGGCAGGGTCTGGGTGGAGAGCCAGGTGGGCAAGGGCAGTACCTTCTATATATCATTGCCCCTGCATAAGAATAAGCAGTGAGCCGGGAATCCCATATGCCCATTTACAAGGGCACCATTAAGCACGAGAGTAACTGTAGGGTGGGTGAAGCGAAGCGCAACCCACCATTTTGAATCCGCCTAAGGCGGAATGGTGGGTTTTGCCCCGATAAAATCGTCCGCCTCAGGCGGACACCCACCCTACAGGCTCCTCAGCATGACAATCTGTATTTGCGGTTTCACTTTCAAAGAAGACCGTTGTACAAGGTTCTGAGATTGCGAGCCCCGATTGCATCGGGGCTCGCAATGACAGGTGAGGTTATTTTCAGACCAATGAACGTCAGGATAAATGCGGAACGACCAGCCTACAACAGGACAACCTGAGGAAATGCTTCAGCGGTTGACCGTTTCTTCAGACTGCATTTATGATAGCTAATAGACGGAGCCATTTATTGATGAGAATAGGCTCTATTCCTCTTCTACAGGCACCCTGTATATATCACACTGTGGCTCTTTCACGATAATGCGGTCAATCATGTCTTCCAGTTCAATACGGGGCTGGGCACAAGCCCAGGCTTTCCAGTGCTCTTCAGAAATCCAGGAGCTGATTACCAGAACATCAATGGGGTCAGTACCTTTGACCAGTGTTTCTCCGGTCACGTAGCCCGGCTGGCGCAGAGCCGCCGACCTCAAGTCTCTCAAATACTCCATCAATTTATCGTAGTTCTCTTTCTTGACCCGGCGCTCCAACAGAACCTTTACCATTGTGTCCTCCTTTCAATACCGGAACCGGACCGCAAACTGTGTTCATATTATGTTATATTCCACGATTGGACTGTTGTCAATAGTTTTCTAAATGTGCAGTTCTACTATATCACCGTCCTCGAGCACGTGGTCTCTGCTGACCATGATACCGTCATGCTTGCCAGAGCCCCGGAGGCGCGCGAACCTCAATTTAGAGGCAAAGTCTTTGTGAACCGATGCCGCAGCGTCAACCAGTCTGCTCCCTACAGGTATTCCTTTATCTTCCTAGCCAGACTTTCGCTTATACCCTTGACAGTCACCAGTTCCTCTACCGGGGCATCACGGATAGCCTTCACCGAGCCAAAGCGCTTCATAAGCGCTCTCTTCCGCTTGTCCCCGATGCCCGGAACTCCGTCCATAGCCGAGGTGAAAGCGCGCTTCTTATGCACTCGCCGATAGTAACCGAGCGCAAAGCGGTGTGCCTCGTCTCTCGAGCGCTGGAGCAACTGGAGCGCGGGAGAAGACCTGGATAACGCAATAGCGGACGCCCTGCCCGGTATGAAGATTTCCTCATTCTCCTTGGCAAGGCTGGCTACCGGCACTGATGTAGCCCCTGTTTCACGCATCGCCTCTGTGGCGGCGTTAAGCTGACCTTTCCCGCCATCTATCAGCACAAGGTCGGGGAGGAGCGCCCAGGTGTCTTCTGATGAGGCATCGCTTAGCTTCTTGAAGCGGCGGTTCAGCACCTCTTTTAACATGGCACAGTCATCAGCACCAGCCACAGTTTTTATCTTGAACCGGCGGTAGTGAGCCGGCTTCGGCTTCCCATCCTCGAAGACCACCATACTGCCCACGGCGTCTTTCCCCTGTATATTAGAGATATCGTACGTCTCAATGCGTGAAGGGAGCCGCGGCAGGTTAAGTTCTTTCTCTATCTCTTTCAATGCATCTGATAGCACGGAAGGCGCGGAAAGCTCTTTAATCCTGAGCTGTTCCAGACCCTGACGCGCGTTCTCGGCGACGATGTCAACAAGCTGTTTCCTGTTTCCGCGCCGGGGCACCTGGACGCTGACTTTGCCGTTTCTCTTGCTCTTCAACCACTCCCGGATAAGCTCCATATCTTCCAAAGGATGCTGTAGCAAAAGAAGCGGCGGTATGTTCGGATTGGCGCTGTAGAACTGCTTCACGAAGCTGGTCATGATTTGCTGTGGCTCTTCCGAGTAGGTACCGCGAAGGACGAAGCTCTCCCTGCCAATCAGTTTGCCGCTCCGTATGAAGAATACCTGTACGCAAGCCTGGTCTCTATTGGTGGCAAAGGCGATTACGTCCTGGTCACCTTTGACTGTTGTGGCTATCCGCTGTGCCTCGATGACGTTATCCAGCGCCTGTATCTGGTCTCTGAGCATCGCCGCGCCTTCGAAATTCAGGGCTTCGGCGGCTTTCTCCATCTTCTTCTTAAGCTGGCGTATAATCTTTTCGTGCCTGCCTTCTAAAAACAGGGTCACCTGCCTTATGATGTCATCGTATTCACGTCTGGTAACTGACCCGGTGCACGGTGCCAGGCAGTGCCCGATGTGATAGTTAAGGCAGGGTCGCGGCTCGGTGCCGGTGATGCGCTTCGTGCAGGAGCGCAGGGGGAACAACCCTTTCAGGAGCTTCAACGTATGACGGATTGACCAGGCGCTGGCAAAGGGACCGAAATAGCGACCGCCGTTCTCCTCCAGCCGGCGGGTTATTTGTATCCTTGGCCAGTCCTCGTTGGTACTAATCATGAGGTAGGGGAAGGTCTTATCGTCCCGGAGCATGACGTTGTAGCGCGGCTGGTGCCTCTTTATCAGGTTCAGCTCAAGGATAAGGGCTTCCTGCTCCGATGAGGTGACGAAGAACTCGAAGTCGTTAACCTGCGCCACCATTTCCTGGAGCTTCGGTGTGAGCTTTTGCCGGGCACCGAAATACGACCTCACGCGGTTGCGCAGGCTGGCGGATTTACCTACGTACAGAATATTGCCGCGCGAATCCCGCATCAGATAGACGCCGGGCGCGGCTGGCAACTGCCTTAAAAGCTCACTTATAAGACTGCTTGTCATACCAGGATAATTTTAACACAGAGTCCGAAAGCAGGACAAAGCTGAGATTATGTCGGTGATGCAGTGTCACTGTGACTGTGAATGTAGCAGTGTAGCAGTGTAGCAGTGTAGGGTGGGTGGAGTCACGATACCGGTAGAATATTTGTATGATAATATTTTCCCATTTTCATTGCATCTCGCACAGAGGTCGAGGAGTAATGGAATCGTGGCGTAACCCACCATAATAAGTATTTTTTGGTGGGTGAAACGTAGTCCCGATGAAATCGAGACGAAGTGCAACCCACCCTACGGCTCCTGAATATAGTGAAAGGAAGAATGACATTAGAAACCCCAATCTATTTTATTGGGCGGTGGGGCGGGGTAAACTGCTTGTATTCGGCGTATATCCTGTCTATGCGCTCTTTAGGCCAGGCAGGGTCCCAGCCCAGACCCATATC
>JAUYDO010000199.1 GCA_030691835.1 Dehalococcoidia bacterium
CCCATTTCAACCAGCGCCGGGGCTAGCATCACCGCCACCAGGACATAGACAGCGACGGTAGGCATGCCCATGCCCAGTATCAGGGCGGCTACCGCTGTAATTAGCAGAAGAAGGTAGACATTGCCCATAGCCAGTCGACCGAGAAAAAGCGGAAAGAGAAACCCTAAGCCCGTGGAAGTGATTACCCCGATGATGAAGCCCGCCATTGCCACAACCACGGTAAGCTCAAGCAAACCACGACCGGTGTCAGCAAGAGCTTTCACCACCCATGATAGATTTCTCGTTTCGCGGCGGTACAGGCTGACAAATAGAATGGCGGCTGTACCCAGGAGCGCCGCCTTACCCGGGTCCAGCGCCATGATGAACAGAGCGTAGACGAGCACCGCCAGTGGAACAACAAACAGATAGCTTTGCTTAAGCACACCGCGCATGGGCGGTAGCTGGGAGCTGGGCAAGCCCTTGATACCCATTTTCCCTGCTTCAAGGTCTACCTGGACGAAAATGCCGATATAATACAGGAGGGCGGGAATGAAGGCAGCAAGGGCTACCGAGCTATAAGGTATCCCAGTGTACTGTGGAATGAGAAAGGCAGCGGCGCCCATAACAGGGGGCATTATCTGCCCTCCCGTTGAGGCAGTGGCTTCAATAGCTGCGGCGACGTGGGCTTTATAGCCTGTCTTCTTCATCATGGGAATAGTGACGACGCCGTCAACGGTAACATTAGCCACAGCACTTCCGGATATGGTGCCGAAGAGGCTTGACGATACAACTGCCATCTTGGCAGGACCGCCACGAAATCGTCCGAATACGGACATGGCAAAATCGGTAAGGAATGCGCCGCCGCCGGCGCAAAACAGAAAGCTGCCAAAAAGGATGAAGGGAAGGACGGTAACGGCGGTTACTTCCATAGGAACGCCCAGAAGTGCCTGCGTTCCCAGTAACAGGGAGTTAGCCAGCTTTGGCCACGGAATACCGTCGCCACCCATAACTCCCGGAACTATCCATGAGAATCGGGCATAAAGGATGAACAGAACACCCAGAATGGGCAAAATCCAGCCGGTAAAGCGCCGCACCGCTTCAAGGACGAGAAGAATGGCAATGGTGCCCATTATAACCCTGTCCGGAGTGATAATGCCTAACAAGCGCAGGATTTGAGGGTACAGGACAGCCACGTACATGCCAATACCAAAACCGGCTATAGCCAGGAGTATGTCAAACCAGGGCAGTACCCGGACCAACCTTTTGGTCGGCGGAACAAGAATAAAGACGCAGGGCAGGACTATGGCCAGTATAATGCCGTAATACTGCTCTCTTAAAAAAGGCCAGCCCAGGTAAGAGGGTGCAGCTATAATAAAGAAACATCCCACCGGCGCCAGACCTGTCAGCAAGACCCTGGTTACCCAGCGCCACGGGCCAAGAACAGCAGGGGGCCGAAAGCGGGGTCCCTCCAGCTCACTTACCATTGTCTGCTACCCCCCATTTCATGTTAAAAAACAGTGCCTCCCGCATGCGGGAGGCACTGCACAAACGTGACCTTAGTCCAGGAAGGGATACTCCCCTTTTAGAAGCCTCTGCTGGATGGTGTCCATCTTAGCACTCCATGCCCCCTTCTTCTTATAGAACTTGATAGCGGCGTCATGATATGGGATGGTGGCTTTTTCGATAACAAACATGTCTGGAGACTTAATGCGTTCAAAGGCGGGATGCAGTTTCGGTAGCTCCTGGTAATTGTTCCACCACGCCTCTAGCAGGACCTCAACCACCTGGTCGGACATAGAAGTCGTGGTCACGATGGACCAGGGGTTAGTCCATAGAGGCATTCGCTCTTTGACGCCGAATGTAGGATTGGGCTCCCACATCTCACCGGTGCCGCCCGGGAACACAGCCTCGGCTCTCTTTATGTCCTCCGGCTTCATTGAAAAAGGCAGATAGCGAACGCCCACCGCAGCCTCAGCCTCGATGACCTGACCCATGCCTACCGCGGCATTCGTGACGTCAACACGGCCTTCCTTGAGTGCTGCGACGCCGGCTATGGGGCTTGCCACCGTCACTTCTACAAAGTCCTTGAAGGTCATCCCCTGATTGACCAGCTCGACGACCAAATTGGCAAACGCTGATGGCTGCGCCAGGTAGCCAGAAGCCAGACGCTTGCCCTTCATGTCTTGAAGGGACTTGAACGGCGAGTCTGCTCTGACCAGCATACCGACAGCGGCGCGAGCCGGTGCGGCTATTGCGCGCAGGGTGGGATTGGGCTGAAAGAGGGGCTTTGTCCCGAGCATGTCGCCCGGTATCGGTAACGGTGACACTTTACCGTTATAAGCCCACCAGGCGTCCATGGTATGGGAGCAGCCGAATTCAGGCTTACCGGTTGAAACCAGCTGAGGCACCCACTCCAGTGACCCGGCAGTTGGAATTGCTACCACCACTATTGGCGAGCGCTCGGAGGCTACCTTACCTAAAGCGCTGACCAACGCATGCATCATGCTACCCACTCCGGTAGAGGCGATGCCCACCTTTTGCGGCAGGGCGGCTGTGGGCGACGGTGCTGGTGAAGGTACGGGCGCAGGTGCAGGCGAAGGAGCCGGCTTGGGCGGCGGTGGCGCGGGCGTTGGCGTTGCTGCAGGCGCGGCACAAGCCACCATAGTAAGCACAAGTATGACAGCGATAAACAATACTAGCCTTTTCATCTCGACCTCCTAATAAAACCTATTTCAGGTACAATTGTTAATTGTTGTTTCTCACATAGCACCCACCTCCTGACCTACTAAATTGCTCGATTGTTTACTCCAGCAGATAAGGCTACTTCTGCAATCACCAGGGCAGAGGTACTCTCATTTCTCTGTCAGGTGTGACATACATTGCTTGTTCAGGGCAATCTATCTCGCAAAGGAAGCATGACTGGCAATCACGAAGGTACTTTATGACCGGCTTTTTTGTCTTTTCGTCCATCCTGAAGACGTCCATCGGACAGTGCTCCACGCATATGCCGCACCCGCTGCACAGCCTGTAGTCAATCTTTCTCACCCCCATGCTACACCTCGCTTTCGGGCAGCTTCGAATATCGGGTGCAGGTATCTTGCTTTGTCTGGCTTATACCTTCCGGGTGGTATGTCCTTTGCCCAAAGTTTCATTTTGCCACCCTCTTGCTTTAGCAAAGTCCATTTGAGCCAGTTCTCATTGTCAACATATGGATAGTCTTCACGGAGACACCCTATTCTGCTCTCTTTTCTGAACAGCCATGACCTGAGCATCATTTCCGCGACAAGCACCATGCTCACGGCTTCGTTGGCAATCACTAAGTTATGGGGGTCACAGGCACAGAGTAACGGGACTTCCTCGTCTCGTATCCTTTCTATGTCCTTTATTGCCCGCTCCAGCCTGTCCTCCCGAAGTATCAGGCTGACCTCGTATGGAGTAAGCACCTCTTGAATCCCTATGATTACGTGGTACGGGTCGAAGCCATCCTTCCTTTCCATAGCGGCACATGCAGACTTCTTCAGTCTGGCTACTTGCTTATCATCAATCCTGGTGTCAGGTGCACCCTTTGCATACCTTGCGGCGGATGTTCCTGCCCTGGCGCCCGTAACCGCGGCTCCCGGTATCATACTGGGCAGTTGCGGGCCCCTTGCCATGGCATCTCCGCAGGCATACAAGCCCACGAGAGAGCTTTCACACTTTGTATTGGCAATAATACCCCCTCCCAGTGACACACTCCCAATCAGAGAAGGAGCCCATTCTATTTTCTTAACAATTCTATCCCCGACCATTACCCCGGCTCTTTCCAGTATCCTGGTAGGAACCGGAAGTACCGCTCTGAGCTTTTTAACGTCCTCTGTGGTGAAATGAGTCATGTCGAGGTATATCGGGCCTCTTCCCGCTCTCACCTCCATCGCCATAGCACCGGAGATGTATGACTGGCCGGCGTGCTCCTCCAGTTCCGTGTCATAATCAAACATGAACCGCTCACCTCTGGCATTCACAAATTTGCCGCCAAGACCAACGAACATGTTTTTCCCCTGGGTAGAGAAACCCGTTGCCGTCATGGAGTGCGTTTCGGTTACCTCGAATTTCCCCAATTCGGCACCAGCACGGTAAGCCATTACGGCTGCCTCGCCGGTCTGAAATTTATAACAGGCAACCCTCTCCTTAAATCCGCACCCACCCGCTGCCATAACTATAGCTCTAGCATTGAATACCCTGAACTCACCGGTTCTAACGTCAAAACCAACCGCGCCCGTTACCCGTCCTTCCTGTTTCCCGTTCTCGGTCAGCAGGTCGGTTATCATGGTATGCCCGATGACCCTTACCCCGCTGGCTATAACCTTTCTTGCCACGGCTTCCATCAACTGGGGACCGTGGAACATACACATCAATAGTTTCCACCGGCACTCTTTACGGTCATACTTCCCATCGGGGGTTTTCTCCCACTCCACTCCCCAGCGGTCTAATTCCAGTAATCTTTCATAGCTCTCGTCCATGAACACGTCAAGCCATTCTTCATCATACAGCCCGCCTCCGTAAGACTCGGAAAGAGCGCGTTTTTTGAACTCCGTCTCCCTGTCGTCCTCCGGGCTGTAACCGCCTGCCCAGACTCCTGCGGCAAACGTGGAAACCCCGTCCTTGCCCAGCTTACCTTTGCTTACCAGTGTCACCTTATCAGCGCCGCTTTCCTTCGCCTTTATCGCCGCGTAGCTTCCAGCCAGTCCTCCCCCAATTACAAGGACGTCGCATTCAATTGCCTCAATAGACACACAGTCCTCCTTTTTCTTTGATTGCCGCAATATACTGGATAGTCTGAAATGTGCATCTGACGTGAGGCAAGATTATCACATAATTCCATATGTTGTCAAG
>JAUYDO010000096.1 GCA_030691835.1 Dehalococcoidia bacterium
GACGCCAGCCGCCTCGGTCGGGCTGAAAACGCCGGCATAAAGACCGCCGATTACCAGCACGAACAGTGCAACCACAATCCACGTATCCTTAAGTGACACTATCTTCTGCCACAGGCCTGTCTTCGGACCAGGGGGACCAGCTAAGGGATTAACCCTACAAACAACACCAATAACTATAATAAATAGTAAAGCCAGAATGATGCCGGGGATAAACCCAGCCAGGAATAGCTTACCGATGGACTGCTCGGTAAGCATGCCATAGATGACCATGGGGACGCTGGGGGGAATCAAGATGCCTAAGGTACCGCCTGCGGCAAGGGTACCGGTCGCCAGCGACGAGTCATACTTGTACCCCTTCATCTCCGGCAGAGCTACGGTGCCCATGGTAGCGGCGGTCGCCATGCTGGAGCCGCAGACTGCGGCGAAGCCGGCACAGCCACCAACGGTCGCCATTGCCAGACCGCCGCGGAGATTACCCAAAAACTTGTGAACAGTTTGATAGAGGTCGCCGCTGATGCCGGCAACAAAGCAGAACTCGCCCATGAGAATGAAAAGCGGGATAACGCTAAAGCCGTAGTCGGCGAAGGTGGTGTAGGGGACCGTCTTAAGAACACCGAACGCCGCGGGCCAGCCGCTCAGGAGGGCCATGCCAAGGAAACCCAGTAAGCCCATTACCACACCGATATGAACCCCGGTGAACAGGAGGATGATAAGGAGGACTATTCCGATGTAGCCCACAGTTATTGGCGTCATTTCTTCATCACCTCGTGGATGGACTCAAGGACGTCCTTCAGGAATACGAGCGCAAGAATTGCCGCTCCGATAACCAGCAGGAACACGAAGGGGTACACCGGTATGAACAATACCGATGATGTCAGCTTGCTGTCCATCAGCGACCTGCCGTTCAGTAAGACCTGCCAGACAATCAGGCAATAGAAGGCGAAGGATACGACATAGGCAACCACGTCCATAATCCTCCGCGCTTTTTGGGGAATATATATGAGCACCAGGTCAACCCTTATGTGTCCCTTCTTCAGTGCGCAGTAAGCCAGCCCGAAGCCTACCGTCATGGACATCATGAACTCGGTGATTTCCAGAGAGCCCATGATGGGGCGGTTGAAGACGTAGCGCAGGAGCACGTCCGCCCCGGTGAGGAACATCATTAACGCTAGTACAGTCGCCGATACCACAACACCATATCGGCTGATGGGAGTGACAACCTTGCTTAGAGTATTGGCTATGGCGGTCATACTATTGCACTCTGCGACCTCCTCTCGAATAATAGTATCCCAAAGATTTTAAATTCCAGGTCTACAACATATAAAGCACGATGCTAATCTAATAGATTAGCATCGGCCACCAGTCATGTCAAGAGGTTTGCTATTTTTTCTTAACCGCGCTCTTTTTCTTAGCGGTGCTCTTTGCCAGGATGATATCCCCGAGATAGACATCAATCTTGGTCTTCACGTCGAGCTTCTGCGACTTATACCCGGGGGCTTCTATCTTGACGCTGTAGGGCTTGTCGGCAAGCAAGCCTTCGAGCTCGAAGTCGCCGTAGTTGTTGGTCTGGACGACCTTCTTGCCATCCTCGCCGGTGACCGTCACCTTGACGCCCTCGGCGCATTCATCTTTATCCCCGAAGACCACCGCCCCGGCGATGAATCTCTTGGGTAAACCGATGTAGGTAACCTTGTCCTTCATGTTGTACTCGGGATGGAGTAGCTCGGTCTTCCCGGAAGCCAGCGCCCTGGATACCGCGCTGTTCGGGTCATCGAGGTCGCCGAATATCAGGGTACCGGTGGGGCAAGCCTCAACGCATCTCGGCTCTTTCCAGCCCTGGTCAAGCAGGTGCGCACAGAAGGTGCACTTTTGCGGAATCTGCTTCTCTTCGTTCCAGTATATGACACGGTAAGGGCAGGATGAAACCAGGTTCTTCTGTTCCTTTGATTTGACCGGGTCAATCAGCACTATGCCGTCACGACGCCGGTAAATAGCGCCGTTCTGCGCCAGCTTGACGCACGGAGCATCGTCACAATGCATGCACGGAACTGCGGTATAGGCTACTTTTACTTTGGGGTACTTGCCCCGCTCCCTCTCAATTATCCTCATCCAGAAGTGCCCGGTCATCGGCTGTCCCAGCGAATAGGGTGGATAGTCATTGCCGCAGTACTCGTCGCGGCACGCCAGGAAACAGTTGTAACAACCGTTGCACCTCGTTGTATCAATCACCATTCCGTATCTAGCCACCAGTATTACCTCCGTTTCTACTATAAGTGCCGATACATTTTACAAAATCTTCCCTATTATATCAAGCCCCAGAGCAAATTAAAAACATCGGCTTTCGAGGTCATTTGCAAATGCTAAATAATCCCACCACTTTCCCACTGGTTTTCTTGCGCTGTCCCTGCTAGTATAATACTACGTCTGCCAGCAGGCAAGTACCCCGTAACCTATGCTATTTTACAGCGAAAAGCCCATCGTGTCGAACTTCGCCTGCGAAACAGGATGAAGTAAAAAGCAATTACTCGAGGGAGGTAATCCATGACCTACAATAATCTTCTTTACGAGAAGTCCGAGGGAATCGGCACCGTGACCATCAACCGCCGTATTGCTTTGAATGCGCTGAACAGCGAGGTCCTGACCGAGCTGTACCAGATATTCGGGGAGCTCGAGAGTGACCCGGAAGTACGCGTGGTAATAATTACCGGCACTGGAGAAAAAGCCTTCGTCGCCGGAGCGGATATTGCCGAGATGCAGACCCTGGATGCAGTCGGCATTCGCAAGTTCGCCGTTAAGGGGAGAAAAATCTGCGATAAGATATACAATTTCAGCAAACCGGTAATAGCCGCCGTAAATGGCTTTGCCCTGGGCGGCGGCTGTGAGCTGACGATGTGCTGTGACCTCAGAATAGCCTCAGAGAACGCCAGGTTCGGACAGCCGGAAATCAATCTGGGTATAATCCCCGGCTTCGGCGGCACACAGCGCCTTCCCCGCCTCATCGGTATGACCAAAGCGAAGGAGCTGGTGTACACCGGTGACATGATTGACGCCCAAACCGCCCTCGCCCTGGGGCTGGTCAACAAGGTCGTACCGCAAGCCAGTCTAATGACTGAGGCGCGGGAGCTCGCCAGGAAACTGTTAAGCAAGAGCGGAGCCACTCTGGCGCAGGCAAAGAGAGCGATGAACACCGGAGCTAATATGGATTTATCATCGGCGCTGGACCTGGAGGAGGAATGTTTAACCGTGTGCTTTGCCACGGAGGACCAGAAAGAGGGCATGAAAGCCTTTCTGGAGAAACGGAAACCGCAGTTCAAGCACAGGTAAACCTAAGCCGGACAAGCCGGAACAATTCTTAGCTATCAGCTATCAGCTAAAAGACTACCTTACCCGAACAAGCCGCAACCAAAAAAGGACGCGACAGGCACGGAGGCCTGTTGTACCGACGGTAGGACAGGCGTCCCTTCACTTCGTGGTGACTCAGTGGAACCAGGGAGAACCTTCAGGGTGAACCCTGCCTGTCCGCAAGTCAGTTTTTCCCATCCTGAATCAAGTTCAGGACAAGCTTTGCGCATCCGCCTC
>JAUYDO010000235.1 GCA_030691835.1 Dehalococcoidia bacterium
TCAGGCATGACTACATCATGTATACCTGCAAGCTATGCCCGGGGCAGACAAGGCTATTACGGTAATCAGGGAGGATGGAAATGAAAATGAATATGAGAGTTAAGGAAAATTCGAAGCCACCTACGAACAAAAAGTTAAGTAAAACTGTTAAGTATGAAGCCCTACTGCAAAGCCGGAAGCCCGGTAAAACCGTGAATTTAGCTTCAAAAATAAGTGGCAGCGAGTGGATTCGAACCGCTGACCAAGGGCTTATGAGTCCCCTGCTCTGCCAACTGAGCTACGCTGCCACAACTTAAAATATAGCACAGGCAGACGTATGCGTCAATTTAAAATCCTCAACCACATTCATCTTAACTTTGTGCTTTGAATCTATTTTTTTGGTCCCGTATTAAATACGGGATGATACCTGGAGCTTGGTGTTTCCCGCACTGAGGGTGTTGCTGCACCTTGACATCGTTGCGCAGTACGTGTAGAGTGTTGCCTATAGAAACCTGAAACCCCGTTGTTCCGTTGTTTTATAATAGAGTAGTAGGCGCAGGGAGGACAAGACCCATATGGTACTGGTCATAGGCATCACCGGAGCCACCGGCTGTATTTACGGCATCAGGTTGCTCGAAGTGCTTTCCACGATGAGCGATATCGAGACGCACCTGGTCATCTCCGAAGCCGGCGAGCTGACAATCAAGCACGAGACCGACCGCTGTGTCGCGGATATACGGAAGCTTGCCAGCCATTCATATGATATAGCCGACGTGGGTGCCCGGATATCCAGCGGCTCGTTCCAGCGCGAGGGCATGATAATCGCGCCCTGTACCGTGAAGACCATGTCCGCCCTGGCGGGCTCCTACAACGAGAACCTGATAATCCGTGCCGGAGACGTCACCCTGAAGGAGCGCAAGAAGCTTCTGCTCCTGTTCAGGGAGACGCCTCTGCACATCGGGCACATCAGGAATCTGGAGCGCCTTACCGAGATGGGCGCTATAATAATGCCGCCGGTGCCCGCCTTCTATCATAAGCCCAAGACCATCCAGGACATAGTCGACCACACCGTGGGCAAGATGCTGGACATGTTCGGCATCAAGCACAATCTGTTCCAGCGGTGGGCTGGCATCGGCAAAGGGGGTGAGCTGATTTGCTGAAGCACGAGTTGAGCAAGGGGGAAGACAGGACGAAGGTCAGCCTTTCGGCGCACAGCCTGGGCAAGGACCTGGTGGTGACCATCTACAATGAAGGCGCCCATATCGGCGCCATGGCGCTGGGCGAGTGGGACAAGGAGCACGAGCGCGCCTCGGTGTCCGTGGTCACGCGGCTGGGGCACAAGGATGATGCCATTGCACAGAGAGCCGCTTATCTCATATGCAAAGCGATAAAGAAGCCGGTGTGCATCATCGCCGGCGTGCACCTCGAGCAAATCAGCATGGAGGAGATAGACGAAATCCTGCAAAACGCCGACGCGGTGCTGGGGGATGTTATCAGGGGGTGGGGGAGGAGAACACGCAGAGGTGCAGTGTTATGAGAGGGGGCTGCGCCCCCTCTCTAAAAACAAATTCCCTCTCCTGACTAGGAGAGGGCAGAGCTTGCCCTGAGTGTAACGAAGGGGTGAGGTCACCTAAAGCCTAACAGTGGTCTATTTTCGGAGCAAAAAAATATGACACAGCAAATAGAGAGGACTCTGAAAGCTCTGAAAGCCAACCGGTTCGGCGCGCAGTTCGCACCCAGCGCCGCCGCGGCACGAGCGCTGATTCTGGACATGATACCTCAGAACGCAAGCGTGGGCATCGGCGATTCAGTCACCCTGAGGCAAATCGGCATGCTTGAGGCTTTAATCAAGCGCGGTAACAACGTAATAAACCCCTTCACGCTGGAGCTGACCATCGGCATGTCGGAAGACCCGGCAAAGCACAGGCTCTTTAAAGAGACCACCCGGAAGACTTTTGGCACCGATGTTTTCCTGACCGGCAGTAACGCCGTAACCGAGGACGGCAAGATAGTCAACATAGACCGTGCCGGCAACCGCGTGGCTGGAATCATCTACGGCGCGGACGTTGTTATACTGGTTATCGGCAGAAATAAGATTGTGAAGGACGCGGACGAAGCCGTCAAACGCATAAAGGGCGTTATCGCTCCGGCGCACGCCGGCTGGAAGAAGTCCCGGACGCCCTGCGCCGCCGGCAGCGAGTGCACCGACTGCGCCAGCGTGGACCGGATGTGCAACATTACGGTCATCCTGGAAAAGAGACCGATAAATACGGACGTGAATGTCATTCTCATCGATGAAGACCTGGGGCTGGGCTGGGACCCTGATTGGGACGAAAAACGGGTCCGGGCAATAGAGTCAAACTACAGAAAAAATACGTGGAGCTTCAAGAAGGAATAAGCTGGCGCCGGAATACCGCGGCGAGGCGATGCAGTGCCGGGGGAGTGTGTGAGGGTTCGAATCCCCTCGGCTCCATTTAGCTTTAGAAAATCCTACCGAAGTTATCCATAGGTAGAACTGGCACTGGATAGCTGCTTCATCTTCGCCCGACAAGTTTACATTTTGGACAATAAAGTTTGGATGGTAACTGAAGCTCATGGATGTTTCTATGGTGGTAATCGACCATATTGATAAACTTCAACTCTCGAAAGACGAAGAGGAAAAATACTTCAATGAACTTCGCTCATTAAGTTATCTTGCCCATGGTCTTGAGTTTCTCTACGACCAGATCCTAAAGATAGAAACTCAAATAGCTGAGAAGACACCGAAGAACAAACGTGTTTCCCATTTTGGTAATTCCCCTGCTTTAAGAGGAATCCCTCAAGACCTAGTGGCATGTACTTTCCATTGGTATGCGGTGTCTGCATGTAACTATGTGAAAATGGTTGGTTGGCTAGCTAACAATGGCGATTCAGCTAAAGCTAGGGAATACATGGAGCGCGTACTACCCCAAGTCTACATATGGCGACATAAGGTAGCCGCCCACTTCGCCATAATTGATCCTCGTACAGAGGATAATCCTGCTGACCTTGCAATGAGCGTTATGTTTCCCATATCGTTTGACGATGACGCCTTTTACACCGGCTCGCTCACACTGACGATAAACACGGGAGGCAAGCAAAGCACAAGTCGCCAAGATATGCGTTGGAGCTTAACCCATACCCACAGTAGCCTTATCCCTAGTGTATTGTCTTACAAATGCCTTTACAGTCTCTGTCATTCCGGACTTGATCCGGAATCCATGTTGCCCTCTGGATTC
>JAUYDO010000254.1 GCA_030691835.1 Dehalococcoidia bacterium
GAAGGGGTGACTCTCATCCCCTTCGCACTTTACCATTTTGCCGTCTTTGATGTGTATCTCAACGCCGCAGCCGCCGTGACAACCGGGACCCGCGGTCCTGGCACCCATTTTACCAACCTGGACACCCTTTTCTGCCTTTAACGTTTCCCTTTCTAATAGCCTCTGCCAAAGTACCAGCAAAAGTATACTACTTACTACTGAGTCTGTTCAAGAAAAGGGGGTGTGGTGCGGATAGTATCATATGATGGTGGATGGTAGCGGCACTTGGATTTGAACTAATCTTTCACCCAAACAAGCCCTCTATACCTTTGCAGGTCCTGTCTGTTCGGCGGCGAATGCCGCCAACTTCAAATTGTCTACCATTTGTTTTCTCATTATGACCGGTATGTCTTTTCTGTTCGCCTCGCCACCTGTAAGAGCAGGATTAGCTGTTCATCATCATATACCTCATAAACAACCCTATAGCTACCCACTCTGATACGGTAAGCCCTCTCGGCGCCTTTTATCTTCCTCACTCCGTGGGGCAGTGGTTCACCGGCGAGACTTCTGATAGCCAGCCGCAAACGCTCAAAATCCTGCCTCCGTATCCGACCTTTCAGTCCTTCAATATCACGGTCAGCAGACGGTGAAAGTTCAAGCCGATACACTCTTTGCCTCTGCCGTGCCTTCTCGCTGGGCTACCGCGTCCTCTAGTTCTCGCTCGGCTTCAGCCCAGGGACGCCCACCCTTCTTTTTCCATTCGGAACGGGCACTTTCTATGACGGGTAACAGCTTGGCATCTTCACGGCTCTCCAGCCACTCCTGCACGGCTTCGCTGATTATTTCGCTTGCCGCAATATGTCTTCTCGCGGCTTCTACCTTTAATTCGGTGTAAAGCTCTTCATCGTGGAACACCACCGTCATCTTCCTGCTCACATAGCACCTCCATACATATATACATAGATACTTACGTACGTACACTAATTATAGCAGAACAGAGGCGACTTTTACCAGTCGTGTACGGCTCTAACTTGGATTACATCTCCACCTCTTCATCTCTGTGAGACAGTAGAGGTCACTCCCCTTCATCCGCATGAGGCGGATTCGGGTGCGTTCCTCAGAATGACAGTGGAGGATTGTAGCTTTAATTTATGCGTCTGTATTAGTTCCAGCCAGCCCTGTCGCTCCCTTACAGGAAACAATACAGCAGTGACTTTGGTGACCCGGCACACCCTGGCTATTATTCTATATGCCGGAACTTCTGGGTGCAGGGTCCTTCGCCCGGTGCCCTGCGGCGGAAGTGCCCTGAAGGTCCCTCGCTGATGTAAACAACTCATTGAGCAAAATGACTTGTTATGTTAATATTAATTGGGCGGAAAACCCGCCGCTCGCCCGTGGAGGGGTCGCATAGTGGTCTAGTGCGGGCGCCTGCTAAGCGCTTGCCCTGCGAAAGCGGGGTCGTGGGTTCGAATCCCACTCCCTCCGCCATTAGTGAGGTAATATGAAATCATTTAAGTTAGCTTTACTCTATGGATTCCTGGTCTGGCTAATCCCCTTCATCGTCGCCGTGCTGATAGACCCACTGCGAGCTACGGAGCGTCCGTTCTTTGAATCGATTATGCCCGTGGTGATAACCGTCTGTGTGGTGATATTTTCGATATTGTATTTTAAGAAAGTTGAGCATAATTTTCTTAGAGAAGGAATTCAAACAGGAATTATCTATTTTGCCATGGGCATCGGCATAGACCTCCTGGCATTCAGTTGGGGACCCATGGCAATGTCACTCTCCGATTATATGAAAGACATCGGATTCACGTATTTAATGATTCCTGCAATTACCATTGGTTTTGGCTACCTCCTTATGAAGAGAAAATAAATCAGAGCCAGGTTACAAAAACCACTTAGACTTCTTCAACTCTAACATAGTCTGCGGTAACTGCGTTAGGAAAGAACTTATGCCCCATTACTATATCTGGACTATCGGCTGTCAGATGAACAAAGCGGAGTCGGAGCGGCTCGCCAGCCACCTTGAGCACCTTGGCTACCTGCCGGCAGAACCCGCTGAGTCGGCTGACCTCGTCCTGCTCAATAGCTGTGTGGTGCGCCAGAGGGCGGAAAACCGCGTCATCAACAAGCTCTATGCGCTCAGGGCTTTTAAGAAGGCGCATCCCGGAGCCGTAATCGCCCTGACCGGCTGTCTGGTGGACGCCGATGTCACCACGCTCAGGAAGAAATTCCCCTACGTTGATTACTTCTTCAAGGCGGGGGATTCGCCGCAGTGGCTTGCGCCGGCTCAGGTACTGCCCCAGCGCCCGTCACCGGCTACCTTCGTCCCCATCATGCAGGGCTGTAACAACTTCTGCTCCTACTGCATCGTGCCCTACCGCCGTGGCAGAGAGAGAAGCCGTCCACTCCAGGAAGTGGTCTGCGAGGTCAAGGAGCTGGTGCGCCGCGGCGTTAAAGAGGTCACCCTGCTGGGACAGAACGTCGACTCCTACGGGCACGACCTGCCTGAAAAGCCGGAACTGGCTGACCTGCTGTATGAGCTAAACGCCATTGAGGGTCTGGCGAGGCTCCGCTTCCTCACCAATCACCCCAAGGACATGAGTTCACGCCTTATTGACGCAATTGCCAGCCTGGACAAGGTGTGTGAGCAAATCACCCTTCCCGTGCAGTCCGGCGACAATGAGATATTGAAAGCCATGCGGCGCGGCTACACGGCGGAGCGCTATCGGGCACTTGTGCAAGAAATACGCCACAGAGTCCCGGAGCTCGCCATCACCACCGATGTCAT
>JAUYDO010000258.1 GCA_030691835.1 Dehalococcoidia bacterium
GTCTGAGTGGCAGCGTCATTCCTTATCCTTATCCTTGTCCCACAGTTTCCGGTACCACTCCCGCTGCTCTTCACCCGACACTTTCCGGTACCGGGCGGTCGTGTAGCTCTTTATGCCAGGGTATCTTCGGAGAAACAGGACGTCGACTTATCAATCTCAGCGCAGCTTAGGTCGCTGAGGGAGTACGCTGCCAGAAACGGTTACGAGGTGGTTAGAGAGTTCGTGGATGAAGCCGAAAGCGGCAAGACGGCCGCACGGCCGGCTTTTCGAGAAATGATCTCGGCCGCTCGCCGCATCCAGAGACCATTCGACATCATCCTGGTCTGGAAGTACTCGCGCTTCGCCCGCAGCCGGGAGGACTCCATTATCTATAAGGCAATGCTCAAGAAGAAAGGGATTCGCGTGGTGTCGGTAAGCGAACCAGCGGAAGACACGCCTACCGGCAAGCTGCTTGAGGCGATGATTGAGAGCCTGGATGAGTTTTACTCGGCAAATCTCGGCGAGGAAGTCACCCGTGGAATGAGGGAAAGCGCCTCTCGCGGCTTCTATCTTTCGGCCGTGTCTCCCTTCGGATACCGCAAAGTCAAGATCAAAGACGGCGGCAAGGAGCACACCAAGCTCGATATCGAGCCAAACCAGGCAGGAATAGTAGCTCGCATGTTCAGCGAAGTACTTCACGGAAAGGGCCTGGGTGAGGTGGTGAAACAGCTCAATAAAGACGGGATCTCTGGCCCCAGGGGCAAGGGGTGGGGCAAGACTTCCATTCGCAAGATTCTCAGCAATGAGGTCTACATTGGGACGGCGGTATGGGGTCGCGACAGCATACGTGACTTGCCGGTTGTCCGGGCCGAGAATGCCTGGCCAGCGATTATCACCAAAGAAGCTTTTGACCGGGTTAAGATTCTTCTCAAAGAACGAGCCCCGGTTTTACAGCATCCCAGGCGGGTGGCAAGCCGCTATCTGCTTAGCGGTCTTGCCAGGTGCGGCCTTTGCGGTAAAGCACTGGTCGGCCAGGATGCCAAGAGTGGCAAGTTCACCTATTACGTTTGTGGCACGTTGCTAAAGAAGGGCGCCGGCTCATGCCCCAGTCGCTATCTGAACAGCCAGCGCTTCGAAGCCGCAGTCATAGACAAGCTAAAGGAACACGTCTTGACCGCCGACAACCTCACCAGACTGGTGCGCGTTGTGAACGAGGAAATGGATGGTCTGGCACTTGAATACAGGGAGCGCCTTGACAATGCCATGGATGAGATTGCAGATGTTGACCGCCGGCTAGACAGGCTATACGACGCTCTCGAAACCGGGAAGATTCAACTTGCCGACCTGGCTCCGCGTATTCAGCAGCTGAGGCAACGTAAGGAACAATTGCAGGCCACCAAATGGAAATTGGAGCAGGAACTTTCCGACAGGCGTGTGGAACTGGCAGATGCGGAAACTGTCGCCGGCTACGTAAACGACCTACACAACGTGTTGAATGAGAGTTCCCTCGCAGAGAAAAAGTCCTTTGTCAGAAGTTTCGTCAAAGAGGTGAAAGTAACAGGAGGCGACGTGCTGCTGACTTACACGATACCAATGCTACCCAAGGGAATGACGGAAGAGAAACTGCCAGTTCTGTCTACCGTACACTATGGTGGGCGGTAGAGGATTTGAACCTCTTACCTTCTGTGTGTAAGTTATGAGTTGTGCTTGTTACCTATTGTTTTTGAAGCTACTTTGTTGTTTTGTGCCTATCCTTAGTTTAGCTACAAAAAGACCTTATTTAACCCTTAACATGGAAAGCATTAGTGCCAAATTAGTGCCAAGTTATCCCTACCGATACCGTGCAAAATGTTAGCAAAACTACAGTTACGGTTTGAAGCTACGCAAGGCTTCTGTCTAACCTCTCCATAACAAAGGAGGACGTCACAATCTGACGAATTGTTACCACAGGTCAAACCACTCGCTCGCCAAGGATCAGGCTTCAACTTCATTAGTGAAATACAATGACCCCCAAGTTTGTGTTAAACTAATGATAGCCACGTAAACCAAGGATATGCGATCCAGAAATACCGCCTGACCTTTCTACGAGGGATGAGCGGTATTCTTGTTGTGACAGCAGACTCTTACTTGCAAGCAGGGTCAGCTGTTGAAAGCAAAAGGGGAACCTGGTCCGCGAGAAACAGGTAATACGGTGGACTTATAACGAAGCAAGTAGGAGTACAATGACAACCGCATTTTCCCAATTAGGTCTAAAACCGCAACTGGTGCAAGCCGTATCTGATCTTGGCTATATCATCCCCACACCGATTCAATCGAAGATTATCCCGTTAATGCTGGGTGGTCACGATGTAATCGCCCAGTCCCAGACAGGTACTGGTAAAACGGCTGCTTTCGTATTACCCATTCTTCAAACCCTGGAGCGAGGTCAGCGTGACATACAGGCTCTTGTTCTGGCTCCCACACGGGAACTGGCTTTGCAGGTAGCGAAGGCTACAAATGAATACGGAAGTTGCCTGAATGTGCGTGTTCTGGCAGTATATGGCGGTCAACCGTATAACCGGCAGATCAGCTGTCTCAGACAGGGAGTGGACATCGTAGTAGGTACACCCGGGCGCTTACTGGATCTGATAGAGAAGGGGGAACTCGATCTAAGTTGCGTAAGCACCGTCGTTCTCGATGAAGCAGACGAAATGCTCAGCATGGGTTTTATTGAGGATATTGAGGAAATTCTCAGTAAAATCCCATCAGAACGTCAGACCGCTCTTTTTTCTGCTACCATCCCGCCGGAAATCGGCAGCATGGCTAATAAATACATGCATTCTCCACAGTCTATCATCATTAAAAGCAAACATCTCACGGTTGATGCAATTGAACATCGATATTGTCTGGTCAATAAAGAGGAAAAACTGGCTGTTCTCACGCGGCTCTTTGAGGTTGAGGATATCACCAGCGCGCTCATATTTGTCAGGACGCGTGTTGGTACAAGCGATTTAGTGAATGAGCTTATGGGACGCGGCTTTCCTGCCGAAGCCTTGAATGGAGACCTGAACCAGCAGACTCGAGAACAAGTTTTGAATCGCTTTCGGCGTAATCAAACCACCGTACTTGTTGCTACGGATATGGCAGCCCGGGGATTGGACATTGACAATATTTCACACGTGTTCAACTATGACTTGCCCGAGGACCCGGAATTGTATGTGCATCGCGT
>JAUYDO010000275.1 GCA_030691835.1 Dehalococcoidia bacterium
CGCCGACTGCAAAGCCGGCGAGCGGCACCATGCCCAAACCAGGTGGAACCCCTGGTGCCGACGGTTCAGCGATTGTCCCTGCTAGCACTCCCAAACCCACAAAAACGCCCACAATCACACCAACTAAAACACCGACCGCTACACCCACACCCACACCCAGGACCACTCCGACCTCAACTCCCAAAGCGACTTCCAAGTCTAAGCCATCGCTGTCACAGGTCACATTCAACCTGGCGCTACAGACCTCTCAGGAGTACGCCGAGTACACTCTGCCTATTTATCTTATTGCCGACCAGACCCTGCACTGGGACTGGCTGATTACCGATGGCGGTAACAACCTCGGTGTCATAATAACAACCCCTAACGGAAAGTTTATCAGCGTCAGAGCCAACGGGGATATCGTCGATTTCCCCACCGGTTCCATCTCCGATAAGCTGGGGAGAATGGGCAGTCTGGTGTTCAAACCATCGAGGTACAGCCTGGACGACGGCTACTATATCTTTCACCCGCACATTCGCACGGGCGATACCGCAGTAGCCGTCAAGGTGCTGTACTGGATAGAGCAGTAGCTGAATTCCTCCCGATACATCATCAGGTTTCACCAGCCCAAATTAATATGCGGATAGTTATCCTCATTGACAATCTCGCTGTCAATTGTTAAACTATAAGTGGAAATGCGCATATAGGAATGGAGATAAGATGCATAAGGTGGTGAAGGCTGTCAAGGCACTCTCCGACGAGACCAGGCTCCGCATCCTTAATCTGCTGATGGAGAAGGAATGCTGTGTCTGCGAGGTGATGCAGGCGCTCAATATCTCCCAGACCCGCGCCTCCCGCAACCTCAACATTCTGTACGACGCCGGCTTCCTCAAAATGAGGAGAGAGGGACTGTGGTCGCTCTACTCCATAGACACTGAAAACAAGGATTACCTTATCGGGCTGGTAGAAGCGGCGAGGAAAGCTCTTGAGGGCCACTACGTGGTGGTAAGGGATAAGGAGCGTCTCAGGAAAGCTAGTCGTGTTGGTCCCGGCTGTGCACGACCACATAATGCGAGGGAAAGCGGTGTGTCAATCCAGGGCGTCATCTAGAGGACTTTCTTTTGTAGCAAGGTTTCTTACCCTGTGGATTTTTCTGGCGATGGCTCTGGGAGTAGGGCTGGGTTACTTTGTACCTCAGGTAGCCGGCTTCATAACCTTCTTTCAGGTGGGCACCACCTCCATACCCATCGCCATCGGTTTGATACTGATGATGTACCCGCCATTAGCCAAGGTCAGGTATGAGGAGCTTGGTCCGGTGTTCCGTGACTGGCGGGTGCTCGGTCTTTCCCTGATTCAAAACTGGCTTATCGGTCCTGTGCTGATGTTCCTGCTGGCTATCGCGTTCCTGCGCGCCTACCCTGACTACATGGTCGGCTTGATAATGATAGGGCTGGCGCGCTGTATCGCCATGGTCATCGTCTGGAACGAGCTTGCCAGGGGCGACCATGAATACGCCGCCGGGCTGGTGGCTTTCAACTCCATTTTTCAAATCCTTTTCTACTCCGTATATGCTTATATTTTTATCACCATACTGCCGGGGTTCTTTGGACTCCGTGTAACAGCGGTGGAAGTAACTATCTGGCAGATTGCACAGAGCGTATTCATTTACCTGGGAATACCCTTCTTCGGCGGCATGATTACACGGTTCTTGCTTCTGCGTGCCAGGGGACGTGAATGGTACGAGAACAAATTCATCCCCAAAATAAGTCCCGTCACGCTGGCGGCGCTCCTGTTCACCATAATCGTGATGTTCTCTTTGAAGGGAGAAATTATCATCCAACTGCCGCTGGACGTGGTGCGTATCGCCGTACCCCTCCTGATATATTTCGTGGTGATGTTCCTGGTCTCCTTCTTTATGGGCAAGAGAATCGGGGCTGACTACTCCCGGACGGTGACCATCGCCTTCACCGCCGCCAGCAATAACTTTGAGCTGGCAATAGCCGTGGCGGTGTCTGTCTTCGGCATCGGCTCCGGGCAGGCTTTCGCCGCCGTGATTGGTCCCCTGGTCGAGGTGCCGGTGCTGATAGGGCTGGTCAACGTCGCCCTCTATTTCCAGCGCCGGTTCTTTACCGGGACGCAGTAAACCCTCAGGAAATCAATTGTTCTATGGTTTTATCTCGGTAAGACTGCACTTTAAAAGACGAACACGATTTGGTACAATATCGCCAATTATTGCGCCTGCCACATCTCTTAGAAAGGAACGGAAAATAAAATGACTCTAGCCCGGATTCTCGCTATAGCTGAATCCCCAGGCTTTTTCCGCTGGATGTGTCTGCTGGTGGCAAAGCTCGTCAAACACAAGATTATTCCTGTCCTGATTACTTTCATGGTGCTCTCGGGCTTTCTATCAATGTTCATAGATAGTATTACGGTCATGCTGTTCCTGTCCTCGGTTCACCATTGAACTTGCCCGACTGCTGAAATTGGAATATTATATTAGTGGTCATTTGCCCCTGTAGCTCAGGTG
>JAUYDO010000278.1 GCA_030691835.1 Dehalococcoidia bacterium
AGTACGGCGTTATCGACCACGTGGCGGTATTGCTTGAGTCCCAGGATATACACGGCTGTTCCCAGGACAAATCCCGTGGCGGATAGCGGAACCCCGGCGAAGAGCCCCCAGGATAGAAAGAGTCCCCAGGGCTGGTCCTGTGATGCGGCGGTGACCGCACCCAAGCCCTGCGTAAAGCGTATCATAATCAAAACCAGACCAGCGAGGACGATTGCCCCCATGACCATGTTGAACGGGGTGATGAGCCCTTTCATATAGTCCGTCATGGTCAAGCCCAGGAACACTCTGTCCCTGACCCAGTATTGAGCTCTATTCATCTTGTTATACTCGCTCATGGTTCGGTTCCTCCCTTTTTTTGGTTTGCAGCCTCAGCCTCAACAATCTGCTGTCTTCGGCTCGTCCAGGCAAAGAAGCCTCCCAGGAGAGCGGGCCACACGACAAGGACTAAAGGCACCGCCGAAAGAAATTCCCTGGTGAGTTCCGGGTAGGCAGTAGTCCCGACATCAGCGGGCAGGCCGAGCTCTTCGAAGGGGACCGCGGAAATGTATAGCCAGTCGGTGCCACCGACTTCGCGTTCACCATAGATGTGGTCGATGTACCGGTTCGGCTCACGCTCGATTCTGCTCCTGGCGAGCTTCATTATTTCGTTTCTCTTACCGAACGTTATCGCTCCTACGGCACATGCCTCGGCGCATGCCGGCATGATATCCTTGGAAATCCTGTGATCGCACAGGGTGCACTTTCGAATTGCCGGACTCCCCGGGTCAAAATACTCAAAGGCAGGAATATGGAAGGGGCAGGCTGTCATACAATACCGGCAACCTATACAGATATCCTCATTGTAGATTACTGACCCCTCCGGCGTCTTTTTGAGGGCTCCGACCAGACACGCGGAGGCACAGGCTGGCTCCGCACAATGATTACATTGGAGCTTGCGGTACACCGGTTTTTTCCAGCTCGGGTTGTAATATTCATTGACGACCGTGTAGGTCTGCGCGTCGGTCCTCCTTATCTTCTCAAAAACAGACGGGTCTTCAAACGAGGCTGTTGGTTCGGGCAGATTATTGGCTTTGTTGCAGGCAGACTCGCAACGCCGGCAACCGACGCACCTGGTCAAATCGGACAACATGGCAAATCCTTCAGTTCGAGTGCTGGCAGATTGGTCAGCAAAGACCGGATTCTTTGCGGTGCAAAACAGGACTAACGAACTTCCCGTCGCCGTCGCCGTCTTTAAAAAGTCTCGCCGATTGATTTTCATCGTTTTGTCCTCCTGTCGACGCTTCAGTCCTTACCGGGGTCCCGGGGCAAGGCAGCTTCCGAGCACAATCATAATTCCGATAACCAGGTACGCCATAACTGCAATTGTTATGATGCGTCCTTTCCCTTTGCCACGCACCAGTTGCCAGAAACCGATAAAAGCTAGAAGGAACCCGATGGCAATGAGGTACTCCATTCCCTTAGTAAATGTTATGAATTCCAAGAGAGTATTCATGTCTCTCCTTTCCCGGTATCTATTAGGTAACCCTCACCGGCACCGCCGGGTTGCTCCACCCGGGTTTATATCCCTTGTCCTGTGCCTTCCTGTCCATGTCCAGGGTCATGAGTCGTTCCAGTGGCAACAAAACAGCCGATTCTGCGCGCCTCAAATCAATCGTCTTGATGTAAGTACGGCATTGCTCGCAAACGTAGAGGCGGTACATGGATGAGTCCTCTTCATCCGTGAAATAAGACAGCGCATCCTGATTTTGCGTTCCGCAGCAGGGACATGCCAGGCGCAGGAACAGCCACTCAGCGTCACAGCGCGAGCAGAGCAGCCACCTTGCACCCCTTTCTTTATCGAGGTAAGAGAAATCGGGCTTGCCTCCACAGACCGGGCAATATGTCCGGCACCACAGTTCCTGGTCCACCTCCGGTAGCAGGTGCCTCGAATAGGCAAAGAGAAAAGGCTTCAGCGCTGTTGCCACAACAAAAGTGAGTAATTCAGGCTCGATGCCGTCTACCCCCGGAATGTCCGCTACGGAATGCCCCCGGTACCAGTCACCGAGGATTGCCTTCAACTGATAAGGATTTCGGCTGATGTTCGTAAGAGCGACGGCTTCGTCCGGAGGACCTCCGGAATCTTTGACCAGCCACAGAGCTATCTGCTCGAAAATCTTTTGCACATCCTGCCAGTCCGGCTGAAAGTCCTCAAACGATAGCAGGGGTACCCCTTCGCTCAGTCGCTCACGGACCACACCAGGAGCCAGGCTGGGTTTTCTGACAGTCGCCCTGCACTCAACTTCACTCTGCATCTTCAGCAACTCGCGATAGAATTGAATGAAGCCGGGAAGTTGTCTCTCCTTGTCCTCCCACTCCTGTAGCCTTTCCAGGATTTTACTGCCTAAGTTGCTCCTGATTTCCACCCTGTCTTTCTACCTCTCTACGGTTTTTTGTTCTGGTTCGCCAGCATCGACCTGCGTCGCACGGTCCATGATAGTGCGGCGCATGCTCCAATTATGCCGGCACCAAACCATCCCCACAAAGCTGGACCTGTCCAGCCCGGTGGCGCCATTGCCACCCGTACCGGCCATTCCGGTTCCGGCGGGCCCGGTACGGGTACAAGGTTGGGCTGCATGTACCACTCGCGCCGCGCCTCCGGGGGAAAGACGGCAAACTTACCGCTATCCAGAGCCTGAATATACCAGGCGGGGAATGTGTTCTCGTCAAAATCAGGGTAGGTCCCCAATCGCGGGTCGTCGGGTAAACCATGAGCGCCGGGGTCTTCGAGCAGGACATACAATGCGTGCAAGCCCCCGAGCTCCGTCTCTCCGTAGAGGCGCGCCTTGGGAGAGGTTCCCTTGAGGGCTCCCGCTCTGGTGCGCCCCAGCGTTATCAGATCGGCGCGCTCGCCGAACTGGATTGCTCCAGACGGGCACGTCTTGGCGCACGCCGGCGCCCGTCCGTCTTCTATTCGGTCTTCACACAGCTTGCATTTGTAGACGACCTTCCTTGGAGCGCCCAACTGGACCGTGAGTCTCGGGGAGACATCGTTCTTGCCGAGTCGCGGTATGTCAAAGGGGCAGTATTCCACGCACCTGCCACACCCGATGCATCTCTCGGCATCGATGGTGACAATGCCCTGTTTATCGTATCCGCGGGCGTAGCTGGGACATACCCAAACACAAGCCGCTTTGGTGCAGTGCATACATGCCTGTCTTGTGAACAGCCACGTCATCGTGCCGTCGCGCCTTATCTCCTTGAACTTAATCCTGTTCCAGGTCTCCGGCGAGAGGTCAGGCGGGTTCTCGTAAGTGCCCTGGTTGGTGGTTGATACCGCCGGCAGTTCCCACCACTGCTTGCAGGCAACCTGACAAGCCCGGCAGGCTATACACTTGCTTGAGTCAAAAAGGATTGCTTTGTCCGCCATTTACGCCCTCCTTACATTGACCAGGAAAGCCTTATATTCAGGCATGCTAGTATTGGGGTCACCGATGTGCGGTGTGAGCAAATTGGCGCTATCTCCAGTGACCAAGCCCATGTAGCCCCAGTGCCAGGGAAGCCCCACCTGATGGACTACCCTGCCATCCACCCGCAGTGGCACCAGGCGCTTGGTGACAAGGGCGATGCCAGTCACCTTCCCCCGGGCTGACTCCACGACCATTTTCTCGCCATTTCTTATACCCTTCTCAGCGGCTAGCTCCTCATCGATTTCTACGAACATGTCGGGCATGAGCTCAGCCAGCCAGGGCAGGTTTCGGGACATAGCGCCAGCCTGCCAGTGCTCTGAGACACGATAAGTCGTGGCTACGTACGGATATTTGTCAGGTGTGCCCTGTTCCTGCGGACGCCACACCTTGACTGCCGGGTTTAGCTGGGTATTTGAAAGCGCATTCTTTACCGGGCTTTCCCACGGTTCGTAGTGCTCGGGGCAGGGGCCGTCAGCCATCCCCATACCGAAGAGTCTGCCCACGCCCTCGGGCAACATGATGAAGGGATAGATTTCGGACGGCGCATTGGCGCCAAAACCGTCAATAACGTCGCCAGTCCACTTCTTGCCGGCGGCGTCCCATTTGACTACGGCGCGCCTGGCATCCCAGGGATTACCACTGAGGTCAACCGAGGCACGGTTATAAATAATGCGGCGATTCACGGGCCAGCACCACGCCCAGTTGGGGTACAGTCCAATTTCGGAAGTATCCTTCGGGTCACGGCGAGCCATCATGTTGCCCGCCTCAGTGTAGCTACCGGAAAATAGCCAGTTGCCGCAGGAAGTAGTACCATCGTCCTTAAGCCCGATAAAGTTGGCTGCCAGCTTGCCAGTAGCCAGGTCGTAGCCGTTTATTTCCTTTGCTACCTGGTTCGGGTCGGGATGCTCCCCGTAGTCCCAGGTGAGCCTGGTGACGGCGTCAGCGTTGGGACCACCTTGCCCGGCATACAGCGCCCTCACCTTGTTCATAAGGTGGACGGCCATCCACAGGTCGTCTTTGCTTTCGCCCGGTGGCTCAAGTGCCTTGTACCGCCACTGCGCCCAGCGCCCGCTGTTGGTGACGCTGCCCTCTTTTTCGTAGGAAGCGCATGCCGGGAGCAGGAAGACTTCGGTCTTGATTGCCTTCGGGTTAACCCCTGGTCTCTTCCAGAAGGCGGCAGTCTCCGTCTCCCACAGGTCGACCGCTACCAGCCAGTCAAGCTTCTCCAGGGCTTTCCTCTCCATATTGGAGTTGGGGCCACCCACGGCGGGGTTCTGTCCCCAGCAGAGCATACCTTTGATAGTCCCCTTGCTCATGGCTTCAAAGAGGGGTATCCAGGAATAGTCACCGCCGGCTGGAATCTTGGGTAGATACTGATAACCGAACTCATTCTCTTTCGTGGCGGCATTACCATACCAGGCCTTAAGCAGGCTTATCATGTATTTTGGCTGGTGCTTCTTCCAGTTCCCGCTCCTTGGGTCCTTACTTACTGGCGTAATCGCTTCTAGATACTTTGCTAGGGTGGGTTGCGCTGTGCTCGGAGCCGGCAAATATCCGGGCAAGAGGTTGAAAAGCTGACCGTGGTCGGTGCTACCCTGAACATTAGACTCTCCCCGAAGGGCGTTTATGCCGCCACC
>JAUYDO010000082.1 GCA_030691835.1 Dehalococcoidia bacterium
ACACTTTTGTGGGTATGTTCTTCCAGTAAGCAACCTCATTAAGATAAATATCAAAGGTACGTTCACCCAAAAGTTCGAACGCTTTTTGTGTCGGAATTCCCTGCTTCTCAGCACCACTGACGATAGCTTGTTTTTCTTCCGCCGTATAGTCACGCTCTACAGCTTTTCCTTTACCCGGCATGACCACGCCATTTTGTCCAGCATGCCCCCACCCCACGGTGACGGCAAGCTCCTTCGGCGTCTGGAGCTCGCCTCCACCTTCTCTAGCGCCCTTCGCCTTGCCACTTTCTGGCACGTTGTGCTATACTGTTAATTTAGCGTCAAACAACATAATCACTTAGAAGGGGGTCCCGGTTTGCCAGATAATACCACTATCAAACAGCTACTGGAAGCGGGTGCGCACTTCGGTCACCAGACGAGCGCCTGGCATCCGCGTATGAAGCAGTATATCTTCACCAAGCGCAACGGCATCCACATCATTGACCTTGAGAAGACGGTCAAAATGCTGGGCAAAGCCTATGAGTACGTGCGCCGGACCGTTGCCGATGGCGGCACCATCCTGTTCGTCGGCACCAAGAAGCAGGCGCAGGAGTCTATCGAGCAGGAAGCAAAGCGCTGCGGCATGTACTTCGTGAACCAGCGCTGGCTCGGCGGCACGCTGACCAATTTTACCACCATACAGAGCAGAATCGACTACCTGGTGCGCCTCGAAGACCAGCAGTCCAAGTGCGAGTTCACCCGCCTGCCCAAGAAGGAAGCCAGGAAGCTGGAAGAAGAAATCGCGCGTCTCAACCGGCATCTCGGCGGCATCAAGGAGATGACCAAACTGCCCAGTGTCTTATTCCTTGTTGACCCGACCAAAGATAAAATTGCCCTGCTAGAGACAAAGCGGGTCGGCATTCCGGTGGTCGCCATCTGCGATACCAACTGCAATCCTGACGAGATTGACGTCATAATCCCGGCGAACGATGACGCCATCAGGGCGGTCAAGCTGTTATGCAGTAAGATTGCCGATGCCGTCCTTGAAGGCAAGGCGGGTCAGATGCTGATGCCCACGGCAGAGGAGATGGGAGCTGAAGCGGGGGCACCCGTCATTCAGCCCACTGAGCCTCTTGTCTTCACCCCCGATGAGTAGATTGGAGATAAAGTTGGATATTACCACCGATAGGATAAAGGAGCTAAGACAGGAGACCGGAGCCGGAGTCATGGATTGCCGTACCGCGCTCGTGGACACCGGAGGAGATAAAGCCAGGGCGCTCCAGATTTTACAGGAGCGGGGTCTGCTTAAAGCCAGGAAGACGGCGGGACGCGTCACCAAGCAGGGTCTGGTTGAGTGCTATATCCATGGCGGCGGTCGTATCGGCGCTATGGTCGAAGTGAACTGCGAGACTGACTTCGTTGCCCGCACCGATGAGTTTAAAGACCTGGCGCACAATATCACTATGCAGGTTGCTGCCATGTCCCCGGAGTTCGTGTGCCGGGAAGACGTTCCCGTGGGCGCTGAGGTAGATTTCGCCACGGCGTGTCTGCTCTTACAACCCTATATCAAAGACCCTACCAGGACCGTCCAGGATGTCATCACCGAAGTCATTGCCAGGGTAGGAGAGAATATCAAGATTAGTCGGTTCGCCAGATTTGAACTCGGTCAATATCCGACCTGCTAGTCAGTGTCAAATGGGCGTTTTGCGCACGCCTGAGGCGGGTGGCATCGGTTTCGTAGTGTGGACGACGCAAATTCCATGCGTCTTCGGAGCGAGTTACGAGTAACAGGATGGTCACTGCCAGATACAAGCGGGTTCTGCTCAAACTCAGCGGAGAGGCTTTTGCCGGCGGAACCGGCTACGGTATTCATGCCCCCACGGTAAAGAAGATTTCCCGCCAGATAAAGAGCGTTATGGACGCCGGCGTGCAGGTAGCCATCGTTGTCGGCGGCGGAAATATCTGGCGCGGGAGCGAAGCGGCAAAGAACGGGATAGACCGGGTCACCGCGGACTACGCCGGCATGCTGGCTACAGTCATCAATGCCCTGGCGCTTCAGGATGCCCTGGAAAAAGTGGGTGTAACCACCCGGACGCAATCAGCCATCGCCATTCAGCAGGTGGCTGAGCTATTTATCCGGCGCCGCGCTGTCCGTCACCTGGAAAAGTGCAGGGCGGTCATCTTCGCCGGCGGCACCGGAAATCCGTACATGACCACCGATACCGCCGCCGCGCTGAGAGCAATAGAGATTGAGGCTGATGTCCTGCTCATGGCTAAAAACGGCGTGGACGGTGTCTACAGCGCCGACCCTGATAAGGACCCCAAAGCCAGGAAATTCGACCGGCTGACCCACATAGAAGCCCTGAACCTGCGCCTTCAGGTCATGGATGTCACAGCCCTTTCACTGTGCCTGGAAAACAGGCTGCCTGTCGTTGTCTTTGATGTTGAGGCGCCGCGCGGCATAGAGCGGGCGACAATGGGTGAGCGTATCGGCACTATGATAACCAGCGAGGTGGAAAATGGTAAGTAATGTCTTCGCCAGCATCGAGAAGAAGATGAAGGCGGTCGCCGAGGGCTTGAAACAGGAGCTTGCCATGATACGCACCGGGCACGCCAACCCGGGACTGGTAGAACACCTGAAAGTCGATTACGCCGGCGTGCCGACGCCTCTGAACCAGATTGCCGGCATCTCGGCGCCGGAGGCAAGGCTTATCGTAATTCAGCCCTGGGACCCGTCCAGCCTGCACAGCATAGAGCAGACAATCCTCAAGTCTGACCTCGGACTGAACCCCATAAGCGATGGCAAATTGATAAGGTTGAATATCCCTCCGCTCAGCGAGGAGCGGCGATACGAGCTGACAAAGGTTGTTCACAGGAGGGCGGAGGAGAGAAGGGTGGCTATCCGTAACCTGAGACGGGATGCCATGGAGGAGCTTAAGAAGCTGGAGAAGGATAAGAAGATTTCACAGGATGAGAACAAGCGCGCCCTGGACCAGCTTCAGAAGATGACCGACCGCTATATTGCTGTGGTCGGGCAGATAGGGCAGGACAAAGAAAAAGAGCTGATGGAAACATAGCCGGCGGTCAGAGAGGAATTATGCGTCTCCCCAATCACGTGGCGATTATCATGGATGGCAATGGCAGGTGGGCGGAAAAACGGGGTTTACCGAGACTCGCCGGACACCGGGCAGGTGTTGAAAGAATACGCTCCATAATCAAGTACCTCGATGAATCAGGCGTCAAATACCTTACCCTCTACAGTTTCTCTACCGAGAACTGGAACCGTCCCGAAGAAGAGGTGCAGGGTCTCTTTAGCCTGCTTGAGGAGACCATAGACAAAGAGACCCCTGAGCTAAACCGGCGCGGCGCCAAAATCCGCCATCTCGGACGCATGGAAGAGCTACCCGAAGAGCTACAGCAGTCCATCAACAGGGCTATTAGTCTCACCCATAACAATACCAGAATGGTTATCAGCCTGGCTTTTAACTACGGCGGACGCACGGAGATTATGGACGCGGTGCGGCGGCTCATAGATGAAGGAATACCATCTAAAGACGTCAATGAAGATTTATTGGGGAAATACCTCTATACTGCCGGTCTTCCCGATGTCGACCTGGTCATCCGCACCGGCGGGGAAAAGCGCATCAGCAATTTCCTGATGTGGCAATCCGCCTACAGCGAGCTATATTTCACGAAAGTGCTCTGGCCTGATTTCAACAGCCGGCACCTCGCCCGGGCTTTGAAGTCGTACAGCATCAGGCAGAGGCGCTTCGGCGGAGTATAAGTTATTCAACCCTATCCCCTGTATCCCCTTTCCCTTGCCAAGAGCTTTGCCTCAAAAGTCATTCTGAGGAGTGAAACGACGAAGAATCCGTTCTCGGGGCGGGATAGGACGGATTCTTCGCTGCGCTCAGAATGACATGAATTTAGTACTTTTAGGGCAAGGCTCCCCCTTTGGCAAAGGGGGGAAGGACAGGCTGTCTAAAAAGCCCAAAAACGGCGAATTTTTGAAGCTAAGCATTTTAAGCCCCACGCTTGGGAAAGTGACTTATTGGACAGCCTCAAGAGGGGGGATTCTAGTGCTTTACTTTGAGTTTCGCGGGAATCCAACATGCCCCGGTTGCATCGGGGCACCACGAAGGACGAAAATAACTATGCGCTGGTAAGCGAAGGGAGTTCGTACAGAGATTGGTGCCACGAGCCTGAAAGGTATTTTCGGAGGAAGCTCTAACCAAGCCCTCTTGCAAACTCCGTCACAAAAAGGTAAAGTTTAGCCAAGTGCTTTTACCTTTTTCATAGAGTGAAAGATAGGGCATGTTCAAGCAGAGAACCATAACCACATTCATAGGTATACCTATCACCATCGCCGTAGTCTGGTTTGGTGAGCCTTATTTCAGCATCATGGCTGTTATTTGGGGAGGTGGCTCTGTCTACGAGTTCTACAGGATAGTCGGCACTGCGAAATTGCCACCTCTCACCTGGTTCGGCCTGGCATGGACACTGCTATTCATTGTCAGCCCGCACTTCAGCAAATTCTTACCCACCGACATCCTGCTGACCACCGCCGTGATATTCCCGCTGGTCTGGCTCCTCGGCGTGCGGCGTAAGGAAGACGCCTTTGCCCGGTGGGCATGGACTGTGGCTGGAATCCTGTACATTGGCTGGCTTTTGAGCTATCTGGTTTTGCTCAGGGGCATGGACGGAGGCAGGAACTGGGCTTTCATGGCTCTGTTCGGCACCTTCGGCTCGGACATCTCCGCTTACCTGGTTGGCAGAGCTATAGGCAGGCATAGGCTTGCTCCGAACATAAGCCCGGCAAAGACATGGGAAGGCGCTGTTGCCGGGGTAATCGGCGCGGTGCTGGTCTGCATAATCATCGTTACGGTTTTAAATACTTCGATTGGCTACCGGCAGGCTATCCTGGTTGGCGTGGTGATTAGCGTGGTGGGTCAGCTCGG
>JAUYDO010000163.1 GCA_030691835.1 Dehalococcoidia bacterium
GCTCCGTGTTTAGAGACTGCGCGACTGCCCGGGAGAGCGCGAGCAGGATAGCCATTTCGCGGTTTCTCTGCTCTAGCTCCTCTATCAGACGCCTGTTCTGGAACACAAGGCTTTGTTTTTCCAGACCTCGCTTTATAACCGATAGCAGATTTTCGGGGTTAAGCGGCTTCTCAAGATAGGCAAAGGCTCCGCGGTTCAGCGATTCCACGGCATTCTTCAACGAGGAGTGCCCGGTGAACATTATTGCCAGCAGGTCGGGGTCCATGCCGAGCAATATTGACAGCAGTTCCGTACCATCCACATCGGGCAGGCTTATATCCAGAATAGCCACATTATAGAAACGTGCTTCCATCCGGGCTATGGCTTCTCTGGCTGAGCTGGCGGTCCCTACCTCGTAGCCCTTAACCTCCAGAATCAGCTTAGCCACCTGGAGAAACGCGGTCTCGTCATCCACTAAAAGTATGCTTTGTTTGCCCTTCATCGTTTCCTCCTCGTGTTGCGCTTAGCTCACCTACAAGAGCCATCAGTTGGGCCGGGTCAAAAGGCTTATAGAGGCATGTAACAGCGGAGGCTGACATAGCTTTCTCGATACGCTCGCTCATCTCGTCTCCGTATCCCGTCATCATGATGCCTATGAGGTCTGAGTTTATTTCTCTCAGCCTCATATAGGTCTCCACCCCGTCCATCACCGGCATCTTCAGGTCGACAAGAGCTATCTGGCAGTATTTTTGCTTCAGTATTTCAATCGCGTTCCAGCCGCTATCCGCCCACTCCGCATCATATCCGTGTAGCTCGAAGGTTCTGGAGAGCGTATAACAGAAGTCACCATCGTCATCCACTATCAACACCGACGGAATGCTTGTAGCCTGAGTAATCACTTTCAAAAGCTTGGTGATGTCAATCGGCTTCTTAAGCAAGGAGTACGCTCCACCATTTCTGGCTGAACGTAACTGCTCTTCACCAGAATAGGCGGTCATCAGGATGACTCTGGTTCTGGCGTTAATCAGCCTCATCTGGCGCAGAGCTTCCACTCCGTCAAGCCGTGGCATGACCATGTCCATGAGCACAACATCATAAGGCTGTTCTCTGAACTTATCCACGGCTGATAAGCCATCGGGCGCCGTGTCTACGTCAAAGCCCTTGCGTTTCAAAATCATGCCGAAAGTGTCTCTGAGACTCGAATTGTCATCTACTACTAATACGCTCGCCCGCTCTTTCATTGAGCTTTGCCTCCCTTCTTTGACGTGGTAACCTTAAAGTGAAGGTGGTACCCTTACCCACCTGACTCTTAATCTCGATGGTCCCGTCGTTCTGGCTGACCAGTCTCCTGGTGATAGCCAGACCGAGCCCGATGCCTTTGGGCTTGGTGGTAAAGAGCGGCTCGAAGATTTTCTTCATGTTCTCTTCCGGAATGCCACATCCGGTGTCCTCAAAGCTGGCGAAGACATCGCCTTTGCCGTCAGCCCCGGTGCTGATTCTCAGTTCCCCGCCGTCGTTCATCGCCTGGATAGCGTTTGATATGATATTGGCAAAAGCCCTGCCCACCTGTTCTCCATCAACGTATATCTCCGGTGAGGCAGTATCCAGCGAGGTTTTCACTATCACATTACCGGGAACTGATATCCATGACAGGCTGTCTTTGACCAGCATGTTCAGGTCCAACTTGCTGGGTGACGGCGGACTGACCCGCGTGAAATCAAGCAGGTCGGTAACGATGCGGTTCATTACATCCACCTGGTGGTCGAGCAGTCCCAGTGTACTCATCGCCTCTTCATCAAGTTTGCCATCCAGGCTCATATTGAGCAGGTAGGCACAGTTCCTTATCACGTTGAGCGGATTACGCAGCTCGTGCCCCACTCCCGAGGCAAGTTCGCCTACAGCCGCCAGGCGTTCCGAACGGATGAGCTTCTCCTGGGTTTGCTCCAGGTCTCTGGTCCTTTTTTCGACCATATCCTCAAGTTGCCCATAGTAGGCTTTTAATGATTGTCCCAGCTCAATCTCGTGTACCGCACTGCCAATCCTTTCGGCAAGAGCCTTTACCCAGTGACGCTGTTTCCGCAGGTAAGAGTCGCCGCCTGTACAGTACAACTCCATTCTGCCAAACACCTCACCGCCGGCGCTGAGGTCCTCACTCAATATATCGGGAGAATCGGTGAAGCCGTCTGTCTCATATACCTTGTCCCGCACCACCATCCGTACTTTGGTCTCGCCTGAATAGCGGATGATGCGCGGTATATTATTGACTGCGGATGCCATGAACTCATCAACGCTGGTACATTCATCAGCCGCTTTGCCCACTTCGTAAAGGCATCTCAGCTCGTTCATATTTCGTTCACGCTGAATATCATTCTTTTGAATCATGGCAATAGCCGCGCCAACAGCGCTCATGATGATTACGAAAGCTGTCGGCCGGAACAGGACGCTCTGATACTCGACGACCACAAGTTCGTGGTACAGCAGTGGCAACATAGCTATCAGCGCCGCCGCAACGGCTCCCAGAACACCGATGGTGTATGCGGCGTAAACCACGGGCACAAAGAACACAAGCGCATACAGGTCCAGGCCATAGAAATCGTGCAGTCTGTTGAGCGCTACCTGGGATGAGGTATATCCCAGACTACCGACGATATCCGGCACGTAGTAGACAATGGCGCATATCGCCATTATCAAGCCGATACGCCATGTATAGTAGCGCATCCCCTTACCTTTGAAACCTATTTTTTGGTTCATAATTTCCCCCTTGGTTCCAGACGTCCTCATCTCTGGATTGCAAAGTCTATTCTCGCCACGCACGGCCGCTTTGCCTGCTTCGCCGTGTCAGTTTTCTTTACCGGTTGGCTCTTTTGAATATCCTGCATTATCGCCTTCACCTTCGCCAGGTCGTCACAGAGCTCCTGCACCGATATATCAGGCAATGACCGAATCAGACGGGTGATAGCGGTCTCCTTCTCCTCCGTGTCCTGCTCAAAAATACTGTCAAGCAGAGATTCTCCTTCTTTCTTGCTCTCCTCGGCTTTGGGCGCGGTCTCTGCGGTGGCAACGGGCTTATCCTCTTTTCCGGCTAATGGCGGCTGAGCCACCGTTTGAGCCCCCCCGGTCGTAGCCGCTTCTTTCTCCTTTTCCTGCTTATTGAGAACCGGGTCGGCGGCTTCGGGAGGAACCAGCTCCGCCGGAGGATTGGTCATGCGGACCAGCATTTTCTCCGCCAGCTCCTCGACCGAAGCGGGTGCCTTTTGCTCCGGCTCCGGTCTGGGTAAGACTTTCTGCTCAGCGGCAGGTTTGGTCTGTTTCTCCTCGGGGTTTTCCCCGGCTATCTGCTTGTTAACCGGTTTATTTACCCTCGGTCTATTCTTAGGCATCCCAAATGAACCGATTAAATCCGGAAAAAAGCTGCCCATTTCAGAGCCTCCTCGCCTGGTTTATGAATGCTCTCAATTGCCACATTATTTGAAATGTCCATCCCTGTAAGCCTTTGAAAGAAAAGCGTAAAGGTCGTAGAACCCCGCGATGCCCTGTTCTTTAAGGCGCTGCAATATCTTAGCCCGCTGTTTTATCTGCTGATATATCTCCCTCCTTCTATCATGGGAGAGCCCGCGCTTGGGAGCAATCTTGTACTCCATAAGATATGAGTTCTGGTCTCCTCTAAATATGAAGGTGTCGTTAACGGGGTCCCAGACAAACACTTCGATGAAAGAAAAGGTGTCCGTGACCGAGTCATAGCTGATAATCTCATTGATGCTGGTTATGCGCCTGCCCGTGCGTCCGTCAGGTAAGCGCACCGCCTGGCAGGTGATGACCACGTTAAGGTTATCCACATAGCTCTTGGGCACACAGATAGGGTTACCGGTGAGTCTCTGGATGAGTTTTGTCACCGATGAGGCGTGGAAGGTGCTCATGCAGGCGTGACCCGTTTGCATAGCCTGAAAGGCGATGGCACCTTCAGCACCACGAATCTCGCCGACGATTATTATGTTCGGTCTCTGTCTCAGAGCCGCTTTGAGCAGGTCGAACATGGTGACGTTGGTTGATTCTGAACTTTTTGTTGATTCCCGGGTGACACCACGAATCCAGTTGGGGTGCGGCACCTGCAGCTCAGGCGTATCCTCTATGCTGACTATCTTGTTTTCTGGCGGAATAAAGAGAGCCAGAGCGTTAAGGAGAGTGGTTTTACCGGATGCTGTTTCACCCGATACGAAGATGTTCATATGCTCCTGGATTATCAGGGACAGGTAAGCCGCCATTTCGTAGTTCAGACCGCCGGATTCTATAACCTCTATAATGCTCATGGGCACCGGGGAGAACTTTCTGATGGTGAAGTTGCTGCCCCGCTTGGACACGTCCGTGCCGTAGACTATGTTGACACGAGAGCCATCAGGCAGGGTGGCGTCAACACAGGGGTTGCGGAAGGTTACCGGATGCTTGACCCTTTCCGCAAGTTGAATTACGAATTTGTCCAGCTCTAAATGAGCCCCAAAGCCGATAGCGGTCTTCACGCCGCCGAATATCTTATGCTCCACGAAGATGTTGCCCAGACCTGAGCAGGATATATCCTCGATGTAGTTGTCACGAATCATAGGCTCCAGAACACCGAGACCCTCCAGTTTGCACTTGAGCAGGTACTGGAGACCCTGGTACTGGGCGCGGGTCAATACGATTTTGTTCTTGCTCTTTCCGTTGCCCAGCAGTCTCCACATGGAACCATGGCTCTTACCGCCGTTACCATTCCCGTTGGCGTGGTTGCCATTTACATTACTGTTGCCATTGCCGCTGTGACCGTTCCCGCTATTGCCATTTTTCTTAGCCCTCGGCAATGCTCCGTCACGGATGGATACCATCCGGTCCACGATTTTCTGGACTATTTCAGCCCGCTTCGTTTCATCGGTTATGCCCTCAAGCTCTTCTACGTATTCAGCCAGGCGCACTTCTATTTCGTCAAGCAGTAAGTCCAGTTCCATACCGAAGCTCGGCTCTACGGGAATATAGTGGTCCCGTATATCCTCAAGGTTAGCCAGGATGTGCACGAATATGCCGTCACCCACAGGGTATATAATGTTGCGATTCTTGACGCTCCTCATGTCACGATTCAGCTTATCGGCGTACTCGGGCATAGTAAGCCCGTTCTTATTGAGGGTCTGTACGTAAAGCAGAAGGTGCTGGTTCTGCTCGCATTTTTTGCGCAGTGACTCGGACAGCTTCTGCTCAGTTTGCTTGCTGTTTGTATCAGCCTCTTTACTCTCTAATACCGCTTCCAACTTAAAGGGCAAATAAAGCATATCCGCTCCTAGACCCTTGCTTTCGCCAGGGGAATGATGCTTATCCCTGACTTGGGTTCAATATCAAAGCTGACCACTTCCCCGGTGGAGCGGTCAGCGCCGCGTATCTTTAGCACTTCCATTATTTTGACCATGCGGTCTCCAACCTGCTCCAGTCTCAGCCTGAGGTGGGCGTCACAGATTGACCGGACGCGTGAAAGGATTTGGTCCTCGAAAGAGTAGGAGTGAGCCACCAGGAGGACGGTACGGCCTTCGTCACATGCCCGCTTGCACGCCCAGAAAAAGTCTATGGTGGCAACCGGGTTACTGTGCGCTACCAGCAACGTGATGGAGTCCACGATAACTAACCCGAAGTCCTTAGGCAGGTTGCTGAAGTGCTCCGTTATATAATGGAAGCGTTTCTTGGCGTCTTTGAAATAACTCGGCACGCTCAACGGGTAGATACGGAAACGGTCAGTCAGAAAGAAATCCAGCGTGTACAATGAT
>JAUYDO010000110.1 GCA_030691835.1 Dehalococcoidia bacterium
AGTCGGGACTCGCAATGACGAGACCCCTGCCTTTGACACTCCCTTAATTTCATTCTTTTAGAATTTGTATTTGTTTAGTCCCGTATTTAATACGGGATAGATATCAAGATTCAGGATTTCGTATCAACGCCTCCTACGGCACCGCGCTGCCGCTGGTCACGATGTTTATTATATCCCGGTAGGTCACCAAAATCACCAGCGCCATGAGCAGGGCAAAACCAATCATGTGCACCAGCCCTTCTGTCTTCGGCGAAACGCGCCTGCCCCCCCTCAGCACCTCGATCACCACGAAGGCAATCCTGCCGCCGTCCAGCGCCGGCAGAGGGAAGATATTGACGATGCCCAGGTTGATGCTGATGAAGGCGGCGAACTCGAAAAGCGGGCTGATTCCCGTCCGCGCCACCTCGCCGGTAACCTGCGCGATTCCCACCGGTCCGGTAACCTGCACCGGGCTTGCCCCTATAATCCAGCGCCCAATCTCATTCTTGAAGATGATAAGCGTCTCCCCGCACTGGGTCACCCCCATTGGTACGGCGCGCCAGATAGGCTCGCTCTGGCTAACTACCGTGGGGTTAACCAGACGGCTGACAACGCCTACCGCCCCCTGACCCGGCGGCGGCTTCCACCTCGGGACTACCCTGACTTCTTTAACCGCGTCGCCGCGCTTCAATTTCACGGTGATTTCACTACCCAGGTTTAGCTGGGCGAGGCGGCGCAGGTCGCCTATGTTTTCCACCGGCTTCCCGTTTATGCTCAGCAGTACATCGCCGGGCGCTATGCCCGCCATAGACGCCGGAGAATTGGGAGCAACATCCTCAACGGTGACCTGCCCCATCACCGCGCTGTGCGGAAGCATGAAGGCAATCGAGAACAAAACTATGGGAAGAATCAGGTTCATCAGCGAGCCGGACGCCAGCACGATTATCCGCTCCCACCATTTCTTGCTCGCCAGCGCGCCCGCAACACCGGGGTCTTCCTCGCCAGCCAGCTTGACGAATCCGCCCAGCGGCACGGCGTTCAGCGAATATATTATATCGCCACGCTTGATAGACCACAGACGCGGCGGAAATCCCACGGCGAACTCGATGATTTTTACCTTGAAGGCGCGGGCGGTGATGAAGTGCCCGAACTCGTGGGCGAGGACCAGCACAAGTATGACCACAAGAAAGACTACTATGGAGATAATCATGGCTTGGCTCCAGCCAGCTGGAGCACCCATTCAGTAGCCCACGCGTCCGCCGCCATAATTTCCTCCATAGTCGGCTGTGCTACGGCGCTGTGATGTTCGAGAACCTGCTCGAGGAGCCGGGGAATATCGGTAAATTTAATACGCCGTTTCAGAAAGAGGTCAACCGCCACTTCATCGGCGGCACAGAGCACGGCAGGGTACGTACCCCCCTTCCGCCCCGCCTCTATAGCCAGCTTCAAAGAGGGGAATGTCTCGTAATCGGGCGGCTCAAAGACCAGACTGCGCATCTGTGACAGGTTAAGCCTGGGTAACCTGGAATTAGCCAGACGCTCCGGGAAGGAAAGAGCGTACTGGATGGGCATGCGCATGTCCGGGTAGCTGAGCTGAGCCTTCAGCGAGCCGTCGGCGTACTCCACCATGGAGTGTACGATGCTCTGCGGGTGGATAACCACCTCTATGCTGTCGTAAGGCATGTCGAATAACCAGTGGGCTTCAATCACCTCGATTCCCTTGTTGAATAGCGATGCGGAGTCCACTGTAATCTTTTTGCCCATCTTCCAGGAAGGGTGATTCAGCGTCTGCTCGACTGTGACCGATTCAAGCTGTTCTTTCTTCCAGCGAAAGAAGGGACCGCCCGAGGCGGTCAGGATAATGCGGCGAGCTTTAGTTTCGCCATTGAGGCACTGCCATATGGCGCTGTGCTCGCTGTCAACGGGCAGTATACAGGCGCCGTGGCGCCGCGCCTCGGCGGTGACGATTGCCCCCGCCATGACCAGCGCCTCCTTGTTGGAAAGGGCTACCTTCTTACCCGCCTTAACCGCCGCCAGCGTAGGAGCGAGCCCTGATTTGCCCGATGTGGCAGCAACCACGATGTCCGCTTCGGGGAGACACGCCATTTCGTCCATGGGCATTAGCTCGTAATCGCCCTTTACCAGGCAAGCCCGCTTGTTCTGGTAGTACACGAACCTGGGCTTGAACTCTTTTATCTGCTGGTAAAGCAGATGAAGGTTCTCTCCCGCCGCCAGCGCGATGATGCTAAAACGGTCAGGCAAAGCACGCACGACATCAAGGGTCTGCTGGCCTATGGAGCCGGTGGAGCCGAGCAGAGCCAGCTTTTTAACTGAGTCAGTCATGTCATTACTATAATACTACAAAAATACAAATACGCCAATGAATGTAACGAGGAGCGCTTTTTAATAGGGCATCCCGCGAAACTCTGATTATAACATTCAAATCCCCCTGTTTTCCCCCTTTTCTAAAGGGGGAGTAACAGGCCGTCTAAAAATTCCTAACAGGGTACTCGAAATGTCATTCTGAGCGAAGCGAAGAATCCGTGCCCACGAATGAATTACGGATTCTTCAGTCGCTTCGCTCCTCCAAGAATGACATTATTAGACAGCCTCGTAAGAGGGATTATATTCTTTTTGCGGAAGCCTTTTATCCCTTATTGATTTGCCTAAACGCATGACGTATACTTAAATTTAAGTAGACTTGGCGAAAGGAGGTGCACGATGCCTGAAATAATGGTTGGTTCGGTAAGCGATTTCTTCCCCAGACCCGTGGTCGCCGGAATCGAGATGACCGAAACGATTAAGGTGGGCGACAAGATACATATCAAGGGGCACACCACCGACATCGAGATGACCATCGAATCAATGCAAATTAACAACGCGTTTGTCCCGGAGGCTAAAGCGGGAGACTCCGTAGGCATCAAGGTTCCCGACCGCGTGCGCCGGGGCGACCACGTATACAGGGTTACAGACTAAGGCTAGACTATTGGTTATACAGTTAATCAACCTGCTCCATACTGTGAAATACCGGATTACGTCAATGCGGTAACACCCGTTGGCGTCCGGAAATAGCAGGTGATATGTAGTCCTTCCCGCTGACAGGGAGGGACTTATTGTTTATAAGGGGTGCGTTTAATTGCGGTATTTAAGCTGTGTCCGCTTAATCTGGTATAATGGCTAGAACGGAATGGAGACAAACTGAGTGCTCGATGAGATTCTCAGCTCAGGTCTTGCCCGCGAGCTGATAGTGGTCATTATTTCGATACTGCCGGTGGTTGAGCTACGGGGCGCTTTGCCGGTAGCCATGGAAGTCTTTCACATGCCCTGGTACGAGGCTTTCCTGCTGAGCGTCATCGGGAACCTGCTCCCGGTGCCTTTCTTACTGCTGTTCTTTGACTCGGTGGCAAAGCTGGTTAGCAGGGTCGAAGTCGGCAAAAGGTTCGTTGACTGGGTTCTGAAACGTGCCAGGCGACACACGGGCACGGTAGAGAAATACAAACACATCGGCTTGATTATCTTCGTGGCTATACCACTGCCTATGACCGGCGCCTGGACGGCTTCACTGGTCTCGTACGTGCTGGGGCTTAAGTTCCGTCAATCTTTCCTGGATATAGCTGTAGGTGTAATCGGCGCCGGCGCTATTGTGCTGGGACTTATCTTCATGGGCTGGACCGGCGCCGTCATTGCCGGAGTCGCCCTGGTCGTGCTGGCGGTACTGGGTGTCTGGAAGCTATAGGCGGACTTACGTCGGGTCTCGCAATGACATATTGGCGTATTTTCGCAGTAACTCTAGTATGACAGTTTTTCAGTCCTCAGTCCGGTTCCACGTGTTCAGCCACTTCTGCTTCTGGCTGATTCGGAGCTGTTCGTCCGTGGCACGGTAGCCGGATAAAAAGCCATCTCTGAAGGAGGCAAATGTATCGTCGAGTATGGATTGCCTGATGTTTTTCAGGAGGTCTTGTATGAAGGTCAGTTTGTGAAGGGTCATCAGGCGGTAAGCCAGTAGTTCCTCGCACCGGAACAGGTGGTGCACGTAAGCCGCCGAGAAATTGCGGCAGGTGTAGCAGGAGCAGTCCGGGTCAACGGGTTGCTCTATCTCCTTCCACATTGAGTTACGGATATTTTGCCTGCCCGCCCTGGTGAAGAAACCGCCGTTGCGCGCCACCCTGGTCGGTAAAACGCTGTCAAAGATGTCGATACCCCGTGAAACGCTGTTCAGGATGTCATCCGGCGCGCCGACGCCCATGAGGTATCTCGGTTTGTCTGCGGGCAGGAGGGGGACTGTCTCGTCAATCATGTTATAGGTCAGGGACTTGGTCTCCCCCAGGCTTAAGCCGCCGATGGCATAGCCGGGGAAGTCCAGAGAGGTCAGGTATCTCGCCGACGCGTGGCGGAGCTCCGCCGAAAAACCGCCCTGTACTATGCCGAAGAGATGCTGGTCGGCGCGGGTGTGGGCTTTCAGGCACCGCTCCGCCCATCGGTGTGTCCTGCCGGTTGCCTCGCTGACTTTTTCGATGCTGTCCTGCACCGGGGGACACTGGTCAAGTACCATGATTACATCCGCTCCCATCTCCTCCTGTAGCCGGATACATAGCTCTGGAGTGATGAGGTGCTCGCTTCCGTCAATGTGAGAGCGGAATGTCACGCCGTCATCATTCACCCGGCTGAGGCGCGCCAGGCTGAACACCTGGAAGCCGCCGCTATCGGTGAGCATCGCTCCGTCCCAGGACATGAACCGGTGCAGTCCCCCCAGCTTCTTTATTATGTCTATTCCCGGTCTGAGGTACAGATGATAGGTGTTAGCCAGAATCATCTTGAAACCTATATCCTTGAGTTCATCGGGCGTTACGGTTTTTACCGTAGCCTGGCTGCCCACGGGCAGAAAGACCGGCGTGGGCACAGTGCCGTGACCGGTATCCAGCTCTCCGGCGCGGGCGCCGGTCAGGGGACAGGTATGAATTAAGCGGAAACAGCTTTTACTTATCTTTATCTCCCTTTGATTGGAGTCGAAATAATTATAAGGGCTTTTGTTCCGGATGACAAAGAGCTACATTTTTTGTAGCAACCGCCCGAAATCAGCAAATGCGGATAAATAATGCCGTGAAATTGCCGTATTGACGCCACAGGTTTATCCTGTGGTCAGGCGAATTAAAATTGTATCTAGACAGCCGTGCTCATTGACGTATCGGGCAAAATATGTTATAAAGTATAGGTATACGGCAACCTGTTGCCGTATACTGTGGTCAAAGAGCCTTGATTATGCTACAGTATAAGGGATGGCTCATATAAAGAAGCGCAAATGGTGAGAGCCGGGTGTATGAAATGCTTATCGTAATCGACTATGGTGCCGGGAACCTGCGTAGCGTGACCAATGCTATCACCAGCCTGGGTTACCATGCAAAGGTAACCAGCAATCCGGCTGACGTGCTGGAGGCACAGGCGGTTATACTTCCCGGAGTCGGCGCTGGCGGTGACACTATGGCAAGCTTGAAAAAGCTGGGCCTGGCTGAAGCCGTTTGCCGGTATGTTGCTGAAGACCGCCCGATGTTCGGAGTATGCATCGGACTACAGGTACTGTTCACCGGCACGGAAGAGGGCGGCTGGCACGATTGTCTAAGCATCATTCCCGGCAGGGTAAAGAGATTACCCGCTGGCTTGAAGATTCCGCACATGGGCTGGAACCAGGTAAAACAGAAGGGAGTGCACCCGCTGTTCAAAGGGATTCCTGACAAAGCTAACTTCTATTTTGTACATAGCTACTGCGCACAGCCCGAGGATAAATCGGTGGTAGTGGGTGAGACGGAGTACGGCGTGCCGTTTTGTAGTGTCATCGCCCGGGGTAATCTGGTAGCTACCCAGTTCCACCCGGAAAAGAGCGGTGAGTACGGCTTGCGTATGTACCGGAACTTCCTGGATATGGCAAAAGTATCACCCGCCAAAAAGAGTCGTCAAAGGTAGCGCGAGATGCTGACCAAGAGAATTATACCGTGTCTCGATGTCAAGGACGGGCGGGTGGTCAAGGGCACCAGCTTCGTCCAGCTCCGTGACGCCGGAGACCCCGTGGAGCTTGCCAGCTTCTACTATAAGGAAGGTGCCGACGAGCTGGTATTTCTGGATATAACCGCCACGCCCGAAGGTCGTGACACCATGGTGCCCATTGTCGAGCGTATCTCGGAGAAGGTATTTATGCCGCTTACCGTTGGCGGCGGACTGCGAACCATAAGTGACATGCGCCGGATGCTTAACGCCGGGGCGGACAAGGTTTCCATAAACTCCGCCGCGGTGCGCAGACCGGAGCTAATCAGCGAGGGAGCCGAAAAGTTCGGCAGTCAGTGCATCGTGGTGGCTATAGACGCCAAGCGGATAGAGGGCAGTAAGCCGCTCAGATGGGAGGTATACATATCCAGCGGTCAAAAGCCGACTGGTCTTGACGCCCTCGAATGGGCAATTAAAGCGGTGGAGCTTGGCTCCGGGGAGCTACTGCTCACCAGCATGGACGCGGATGGGCACCGCGCCGGATATGACATTGAGCTTACTCGCGCCATCAGCGAGGCGGTGTCCGTGCCGGTTATCGCCAGCGGCGGCGCTGGCACGCTGGAGGACCTGTACCAGGCGCTGGTTGCCGGCAAGGCGGATGCCGTGCTCGCCGCCAGCATATTTCACTATGCAAAATACTCGATAAAAGAGGTCAAGCAGTATTTGGCTCAAAAAGGAATACCGATTAGAGGTTAGCAACCTGTGTCCTGCGGTAAGCTATACGCTTGCCAGGGAGGTGGAGAATGGTCAACGTATTAATAGTAGCTCAGGAAAATGATACCGCTAAGAGGCTCCAGTCAGGGCTGGAGAGCAAAGGCTTTAACTGTTCCATGGCTTCCACCAGGGAAAAGGTCACGGAGCAGGTAGCCAAACGCGCCCCCGACCTGGTAGTGGTGGAGATGAATGGACTGGCGAGCCAGGCGCTGGTGCAGGAACTGAGCCGGAGCATGGGGCGCAAGAAACACACACCTATTGTTGCTCTCGCCAACGAGGACATGCTCGCCAAGTCCGATGTCTATCCCGGCGTTGACGATTTTGTGTGCAAGCCCTACGACGCCAGGGAGCTGGCACTGCGCGCCAGGCGGCTTTTGAAGAACGGCAACGGGGGGAGCGAGGTAATCAGGTGCGGCTCCCTGACCGTAGACCTGGCGAAGTGCGAGGTCACGGTGGGCGACAAGCTGGTGGAGCTGACCTTCAAGGAGTATGAGCTTCTCAAGTTCCTGGCACAGGATAGAGGTCGCGTGTTCACCCGCGAAGTCTTGCTCAACCATGTCTGGGGCTACGACTACTACGGCGGCGACAGGACGGTGGACGTCCACGTACGTAGGCTCCGTAGCAAGCTGGAGTCTTCCGGTCACACCTTTATCGAGACGGTGCGAAACATCGGTTACCGCTTCAAGAAAGACGCCTCAAGTCACTAGTGTAGTGTCACAGTAACACCTTAACAATGTCTGTCATTCCGTACTTGATACGGAATCCAGGTGGGGTGGTGATACTGGATTCCCGCCTTCGCGGGAATGACAATATGCGTGCGATGATTGTAAAGTAATCTCTGTGA
>JAUYDO010000174.1 GCA_030691835.1 Dehalococcoidia bacterium
GATTTAAGCACTGCAGTCGGACCTTTTCTATCCCTGCCCGCCATGGGAGAGCCATCTCCATCTGCCAGGGTCTCTTTGCTTTTCCTGCCATCAGGTGTTGCCCCCACTTTTCTGCCCCATAGCCAGTATGCGTTGGCGATACTGCCGTCCAGTACCAGTGGACTCCCGTGTATATCCTTATGCTTTGCTACCTCTTCGTTGGACTTGTGGAAAACATCTCTGGCTATCAGGTCAACATATTCATCATCATTCCCGAATTTAGGCGCTTTATTGATGAACTCCTGGCGCATGACCTCTTTACCATTCCAGTCGTTTTTCAGTACCTCCAATTGTTCTTGCATAGTAACTCTTTTATCGTCAAAGACGAACTTTTTCATAGCGGCCAGAGAATCAGCTACATTTACCGGGCCAACGGCTGTAATCATTGCCATATGACCGTAGAACTCCTTCATACAGCTTTGTGCCGTTTCAATACAGCCGTCAATCAGTGCCGAGGCAAAAACACGCTGGCGGTATTGGTTCAACAGAATCTCGGCGCAACGGTTTATCTCCGCCATTTTCCCTGATACATAGTTTACCTGTTTCAGGTAGGCTTGCATCACATCATCAATATTGCGGAACGTTTCCGGGGCTGGGGTGACACATCCCAACTGTGCGCCATAGAGCGGGTCTTTACCCTGGTGAAGCGCTATTTCAAAGCATTTAGTCAGATTGAGCACACCCATACTTGGAGCCGTGGTCAGGGTGAAAGCCTTTCCCGGCAGAATTGGCTCGACACATACCGGGATTCCGTAATCTCGAGCGTCTTCTAACGGTATCCCCCGGTTAACCAACCATGGAATAATTACATTATCGTTAAAGATAGCGGGATACCCCACTCCGGTTCTGATGCAGTCAATGGCTTTGTGGATTAGCTCCTGATTTATTTTGGGATGATATCTTAACACCAGCAAAGGTTCAAGAGTATGGATATTCATCGAGGCATCTATCATCATAAAGGACATTTCATTCGAAGCGTCTTCTCCGTCTTTGGTCACACCTCCGATGACTAAGTCAAATAGCCTGATTGCTCCCTGGCTTGACATATGTTCTTCCGGTGCGCTGGCTACCACACCATCGTTTATCTTGAGCCACAAAAACTCCAACAGCTCTACCGCCTGCTCCCTGGTAATCCTGCCCGCCTCTACATCCTTCTTATAGTAAGGATACATTACTACATCTAGCCGGCAGCCACCGCCTTGCCCCAGTGTTTCAAGGTAATTGGTAACAAGGTGAATGAAAAACCATGCCTGCAAAGCCTCGTACAATGTCCCTGGCGGGTTTGCTGGCACCCAATCACACGCCTCGGCAATCTCCTCAAGCTCCTTTTTCCTCCAGGGGCGCGTCTCACTCTTCGCCATCTCCCTGGCGAGCTCAGCAAATCTATGGGCAAACCGGACGGTCGCTCGGAGGCTAATCAACATTGCTTCCAGGAAATTCTTCGACTCAATGTATTGCCTGGTGTCCATATTTTCAGGAACGCTGGCTTTTAGCTCCCGTAGCCTGTCTTCCGCTTGATTGATTAAGCCGTTTAAGCCAACCTTCAACGCCTTTTCATAGTTGACCAGAATCAACTTATCGCGCCTGTGGTGCAGAGTCTCACAGGCGCCGTTAACATGATAATATCCCCTGGCATGTTCAGGGATAACTGCCTTTACCCTATCACCAACGCTCCTCCCTTTCCAGTACTTGCAAATCTTTACGAACTCCCGCCTGTGTTCATCACTCAGCATATCATGAAGGTCTCCATTCACAACCCCGTCGAGCACCTGCGTCTCCTCCAGCTCCGGGTAACAGGGGATAGCCGCTGGAGTGAAACCATAGTTCCCCACGATGCGTTCATCCTCAAATATGAAGATAGTCCTCTTGTCCAGGAGGTGCGCCAGTGCTTTGGCTTGCCGGATGCACTCGGGCTGACCATCTGTCTGCTTGTAAGATTCCGTAATCAGGCGCGGCCTCTCTATATCCAGCTTCACCTCGGGCCTGTAGCCCATCCTGGTACGTTCTCCTGCTCCCCGTTTCGCGCAAATTGCCTTATGGATATATTTCTTCCCTAATTCATTAGTCCTTCTTTCGTTAGTCCTGATTTCATTAGTCTGGACACTCATTGTAGCCTCCTGATAGAAGTTTACTAACTGGTGAGTTAATTAATAGTATAAGAATAAAACGGCTTAATGTCAAATATTTTTGGGTGAACCTAAGTGTGCAAGTACCTGCAGGTATGTGATAAAATATCTTAAATACCAAATTGACTCGCTAGTTAGTAACATCAAGAGGAGAAATCCTGATGAGACAAGGTAAACGTCGAAAAGGCACGCTGAATAAAAGAGGGGAAGAGATTCTGGACGTAGCCATGAAGCTATTTGCTGAGAAAGGCTATCACAATACAACCCTGGACGAAGTTGCTGAGGCGATGGGTGTTACCAAAGCGGCTCTTTATTATTACGTTCGGAACAAAGGGGAAATAATAAGAGCAATCATGAATAGAAGTATCGGGCGCATGAACAAGGCTATTGCCCTGGGTAAATCTAATCGGTCTCCTCTGGAACGGTTGCGCGAGTACATCAGATACCATGTCATATATGCCTCGGAGAACAAAGAGGACGCCAGGATTCTGTTTGAGCAGATGAATGCTCTTCCCAGAACGACTTCGGAATCGATTAAGCGTAAGCAAAAAATGGATGATGCGGCACTGCAACAAATCCTGCGGGAAGGTGTTGAGGACGGGAGTCTGGCAATATCTGATGTTAAGATAGCGTCATACGCAATTCTGGGTCTATGCAACTGGACTTATCACTGGTACAAGCCCGGTGGCAGACTCACTCCGGAGCAGATAGCCAGGATATGCCTGGAACTTATTGAGAATGGCTATCTCAAGAAACCATGCTCGCTAAAGGAAGCATCAGGTAAACCCGCGAATTAGCTATATACGTCTCGTTGCCGAACACGGTAGTCGTTCTAAGTTTTATTTATACTCAAGCGCGGCATCGTAGATGCCTTTGTAAGCGTCCAGCAGGAATTCGGGGCCCTTTTTCGCCTGCTCTCCCAGATAGCCGCGCGGCGGTGCCAGTTTCTCCAGCTCTGAATAAAGAATTTTGGCGTCACTTAAATAATAGCTGTCCGCCTTTCCCTGACCGTGAATAGCTTTGTTTATGGAATCCGCCGCCATCAGACCGCACCTTATGCCAGTGCCTATGCCCTCCGCAGTCACCGGGAATCTTATCCCGGACGCATCGCCTATAATCAGGACATTTCCTTTTGCCGGGAAGAACGTTGAAAACAGGTCCCGGAGCCACATTCCATCAAGGCAACCGTCCGACCACACGAGTTTGCTTTTAAGGTCAAAGCCGCACTCCTTAGCCATGGCATCTCTTACCCTGTCCATGACATCTTTCTTCTTGACCTCTTCATCAGGTCTGCCCTGTGCATCGACTACCACCACGCCCGCGCCTTTCCACGTTTTATGGTGGACTTCAAAAATGCGTCTATCCGGGTAAAGCACGTACCAGTGAATATACTTCGGTGTCACGCTCAACTTCGTCTCGTAGACTTCCTGAAAACAGCGCATGTAATGGGGTGTAAATTCCGGAAATATCGACTTTCTCACTGTCGAGTTACCGCCATCAGCCCCGATTACGAATCTGGCGGTTATCTCCTGATTTTGACCTTGCCTCCGCAACTTTATTGTGCATCCCTCGGTTTCCTGGGTAACCCCGCTGACAAGCGACTCTTCCCAGAGCTCACTTCCGGCTTTCTTCGCTCCCTGGTTCATCCAGTAGTCCAGGTCGTCCCTCCAGGTGAGCGGCATACGGTGGTCTGTTTTTCTTCCTTCGTAGCCGGGGGAGTAGACTATGAACCCCTCCACATACGGCGGAGTGGTTAACACTTCACGAGGTACCTCGCCGAAGACTTCCTTAACTATATTCTGAGTCATGGAACCCATGAGGGCTCCGGTGCATACTTTATGCCGGGGCAGCTTCTGCTTTTCCAGCAACAGGGTTTTTAATCCGTGCTCGGCGCACTTCTTCGCGGCGGCAGAGCCTGCGGGACCCGCCCCAACCACCACGACATCCCACATATTCGTGGTCATAAAATACCTCCTTACTTAGAAATGACTGTAGATTTTCTGGAATTTACTAACTGGTGAGTTGATTATTGGCATTATACAATAGACGCACCTAAGCGTCAATCTGGTCCACGTGATAGAGATTCCCGCG
>JAUYDO010000039.1 GCA_030691835.1 Dehalococcoidia bacterium
TTTGAATAATGAGCTAAATCATGAAAACTCGATTAAAATCACCCCATGCAATTTCTGTAAAATAAATGCGTTTATCCGAAAGATACGACCTATCCCCTTACCCCTTCCCTGAGCAGGGAAGGGGTTGAAGTTCAAAAGAGAAGGGGCTTCCGCCCCTTCTCTTTGTACTCTTCCCCCGCTCCTGCCGTAGGAGCGGGGGATAAAGGGGGTGAGGTCAGAGTCCTTATATAATACCGTTTTCATTTATTATTTTGAGTCAGCCCTAAAACAGATAGAGCTGAGATTTGCTCACTTCCAGCCTCCGACAAACTACGCCAGCACCCGCTACCTCGCCCCCTGGGCAAAGAAGGTTGAGGAAGCCACCGGCGGCAAGGTCAAAGTGACCGTATATGCCGGCGGGACTCTAGCCAAGGAAACAGAGACCCTCACCGCTGTCCAGTTCGGCGTCGCTGATATCGGTCTGTTGGTGGATGCTTATGCCAAGGGTAGCTTCCCGCTGGGTGAAGTCAACAGTCTTCCCTTCATCGGTCTGCTGTCTGGCAAGCAAGACGGCAAGACACTGTCTCCGGGCCTGGTAAACAGCCTGATTAGCTGGGAACTATATGAGAAAGTGCCTGAGCTGCAGGCAGAACACGCTAATCTCAAGGTAAAGTGTCTCTTTGTTCACACTACCATTCCAGCTTCGCTGGTAACGGCCAAAAAGCCCGTCCGTAATCTGAAAGACCTCCAGGGGCTTAAAGTCAGGACACTGCCAGGAAGTCAGACGGAGACGATGAAGGCGCTCGGAGCCGCACCATCCACGTTACCAATCCCGGAGGTATATGAAGCCGCACAAAGAGGAGTACTAGACGGCATGGTTGCCAACCCGGCGCAAATACTCAACTACAGGTTCTGGGACGTATTCCCCTATGAGACTGCGGTAAACCTGGGTATTGGTAACAGATTCTCCATGATAATGAACCTTGAAAAGTGGAATAGCCTGCCGCCAGACGTACAAAAGGGGATAATGAGTGTGAGCGGTAGGTACGGCGCGGCATTCGCCGGTGAGGAAGGTTACGGCTTCGGTGCCCTGCAAGAGGTTACTGAGGCGATGACAAAAGCAGGTCGTACGATGACCTCTATCAATCTTGACCCCGGCGAGGAGCAGAAATGGATAGACGTAGGGGGTAAGCCGATATGGGACAAGTGGGTGGCAGAAATGAAGGCTAAGGGCTTGCCCGGGCAAAAGGTTCTTGATGAGCTTTTGCAGATACAGGCAAAATACAAATAACAAAAAGGCTTAGCTAAGAAATGTGGTTGGATAGAGCCGCCCGTTATGCCCAGAGAATAACTATTCTCTTAAGCAGGTCAGCTTTCGCTATAGGGGCAGGCGTCCTGGCGCTGATGATGGTCTTCCAATCGGCAGATGTCGTCCTGCGCTATTTTTTTAGCCGACCTGTTACGGGTTCGATCGAACTAACCGAATTCATGATGGTCGTCGTAATTTTCTTTGGCGTAGTCCATACCCAGTTGCATGGCGGTCACATCAACGTAGACCTTGTAATTAGCCGACTATCAGCGAGAGTTCAGGCAGTCGTCAATAGCGTCACCACCTTTGCCACTCTGGGCATCTTCGCCTTGATTAGCTGGCAGAGCATCATATTTGCGCAAAGCTTAGAAGCAAGCCAGAGGAGCTCAGCATCCTGGCATATACCCCTCCACCCCTTCGCATACCTGGTAGCTGTGGGTAGCGCCTTGCTCAGCATAGTCCTCATAGGTAATCTGAGCAACCAGCTAACTCAGGCAATAAAAGGAGCGAAGCGGCTGGCTCAGCTCGGCCTGTTTCTGGTGATACTGCTGGCTTGTGTACTCTTAGCCGCCCCGGTCTGGGGACGTGGTCTCTGGGAGGTCAGCCCATTCACCTTCGGGATTTTCTTCATATGTTTCCTCATTGTTATCACCTTTTCAGGGATGTCCATCGGTGCAGTTATGGCTCTGGTGGGTTTTCTTGGTCTGGTTTATTTAACGGGTCCCGGTGCCGGGCTTTCCAGAACGGCAGTAGCCGCCTACACCACTTCAGCCACATACAGCAATAGTATGATTCCCCTTTTCATATTGATGGGCGCCTTTTGCTTCCATGCTGGCTTGAGCCAAAACCTCTATCTCACGGCCTACAAGTGGCTTGGGCGGTTGCCCGGAGGTCTGGCCATGGCTACTGTCGGGGCATGTGCCGGCTTTGCCGCAGTCAGCGGCTCAAGCGTCGCTACCGCCGTTACCGCCGTTACCATGGGTACAGTGGCACTACCAGAGATGAAAGGGTATAAGTATGACTCGGCGCTGGCTACCGGTTGCGTGGCGGCTGGCGGTACTCTCGGCATTCTGATACCACCGAGTGTGCCCCTTGTCATTTATGGCATCCTTACCGAGCAGTCTATAGGCAAACTCTTCCTTGCCGGCTTCCTTCCCGGCATACTTCAAGCCATCTCGTACATGATTACCATTTACTTCCTCTGATGAAGTAGCGAGACGTTTAAGGGGGCATAAGAGCTTCCTTGCCAAAATCTGCGGCGACCTTCTGCCCGGACCGACTCAGCTTCATAAAAGCCTCATCCTTTCCCTGGCTTCCCTGATGGTCTCTGGGGAGAGGCTGTTTTACAGCACCATCTTTACACCTGAAAGCATTGGATGAGGATTTTGATGTATTCTCAGGCAGGGGAGTGGTTGTTCCGGTTACCTGCTTCCGGCAATCTCCTCGAGGGTGCGACCGGAGAGAACTGACTCGGGCCGGGTTACGGTGGGGTCATCGCTGTCATCGGCGTAATCATCGTTCTTTTTTACCAGCAGCCAGCCCCTGGGTGTCCGTGTCAGGGCATAGCCGCCTCTCAGTTTCCTGCCCTCGAGCCAGAAGGCGATGTGCCCGTGCTCAACGGCGCGGGACGCCGGGACTTCTTCGCCTTCAGGCTGAACCTTCTGGCTGAAGCCTTCCTTAATTGTCATATTATGATAGGTGCCCCTGTCCCAGGCCAGCACCGTGCCGGCGCCATATTGCCCCTCCGGTATCACTCCCTCAAAGTCAGCGTACTCAAGCGGGTGGTCTTCCGTGAGCACGGCGAGCCTCTTGGTCCCGGGGTCCGTGGAAGGTCCCTTTGGCACCGCCCATGACTTCAGAACACCGTCAATCTCCAGCCGGAAGTCATAGTGCAGGTGAGTGGCTTTGTGCTTCTGAATAACGAATACGGGCTTTCTGCCGCGCCTTACCCCCGTTTCAGGCTCCGGCTCCGGCGTGCGCTCAAAGTCACGTTTTTCACGATAAGCTTTTAGCTTCTCTTCTTTCACCGCTATCTCCGCTACTTCCCGAAGAGTATGGAGAACACCAGTGCAACCGCCAGGAAGAAAGATATGATAAAGCCGGCAAAGCCCACTACCGGAATATTGAATATCGTTGGCGGCAACCCGGAGAGCACAATGAGTGATGAGGATATCAGTAACGCCGCAAGCACGACGGTCAGTGCCATGCGGTTAGACACGCTGTTGAGGGTCTGCCTGATTGGCTCCAGGCCGATGTGCTCGAACTCGATTTTGACCCGGCCCTTTTTGAACTGGCGCAATATGATGCTGACATCATAGGGGAGGTCTCTCAACAGCTCCAGCGAGTCCACCAGAGAAAAGAATAGCTCCCTGGGCTGTCTTAGAGGATTAAGTCTCTGCGTGAGCAGACTTTTGGCGTAGGGTCTGGAAAATTCCACCATGTTGAAACCGGGGTCGAGCTTATGCGCCGTCTCCTCCACTGTGGCGATTGCCTTAGCCAGCCATATCAGGTGCGTGTGGAACCTGACACGGTGTGTCAGCAGAAGCCGCAACAGGCTGAATAGCGTGGGCCCGAGCTGGACCTGGTGCCTCTGCCGGTAGGTATACTCGTGCACAATATCCGAGACGTCCGG
>JAUYDO010000114.1 GCA_030691835.1 Dehalococcoidia bacterium
TCCTGTTCCGGCGGCACGGTGCGGGGGTCGAGTAGCAGGAAATTGCCGCTGATGCGCCCGATGAGCGGCGGCTCCCCGGCGCGGAGCCTCTGCGCCAGGTCTTTGGCGAGCCTCTCCCCGCCGATGGCTACCAGCTTTGTCGGCAGGGTGCCGCCGGGCAGACTGCCGCCGCCTATAAGGCTGTCTCCATCAATCACACGAGCTTTGCCGCCTAGTCCGCCTATGGCGGATGCCCACAGCCCGGCACGGCGCTCCAGCTCCGTCAAAGGTATAGAAATCATGCGCCACACCGGTATCTTGCTAACCGCTTCGTCTTTAAGGTAATGGATGAGCGTGGCGCTCAGCGCCGCCAGCCCCAGTTTGTCAATGCGCACCGCGCGCGCCAGCGGGTGTTTCTTCAGCTTATCAACGAGCGCCTTCTTGCCCACGATGATGCCCGCCTGGGGACCGCCCAGGAGCTTATCACCGGAGAAGAAGGCGAGACTCACGCCGAGCGCGATGCTCGCCTGGACCATCGGCTCCGGGTCAAGCCCGAATTTCGTGGTGTCCAGAAGACAGCCACTGCCGAGGTCGTCCAGCACCGGGATATTGTACTTCTTACCCAGCGCGGTCATCTCTTCAATGGTGACCATGCTGGTGAAGCCAACCACCTTGAAGTTGCTGGAGTGGACGCGCAGAAGCGCGGCGGTGCCGGGAGTTATCGCCTGCTCGAAGTCGCGGGCGTAGGTACAGTTGGTCGTACCGACCTCCACCAGTTTAGCGCCGCTCTGGCGCATTACCTCCGGGATACGGAAGCCGCCGCCAATCTCCACCGCCTGCCCGCGGGAGACGATTACCTCTTTCCTTTTGGCTGTGGCGGTGAGTCCCAATAGCACGGCGGAGGCGTTGTTATTGACCACCAGCGCCGCCTCGGCGCCGGTCAACTGGCATAGCAGGTGCTCGACATGGACCTGGCGCGAGCCCCTGTCACCGCGCGCAATGTCGAACTCAAGGTTGTTGTAGCCCCTTGCGACAATCTCCACCGCCTTTATCGCCTCGTCGCTGAGCGGCGCGCGCCCGAGGTTGGTGTGGAGCACAACGCCTGTAGCGTTGATGACGGGGCGCAGGGTCGGCTTGGCAAAAGATTGCGCCCGGACGTAGACGTCATCCGCTATCTCTTCTATTGATAGCGGCTCCGTGCCCCGGGCTATCGAGGCGCGACAGCGCTCAAGGCTCTTGCGTATGATATCCACGACCAGCGGGTGCGGGAAGATGGCCAGGAGCTTCTTTATCTTCGCCTGGGCAAGCAGTCTATCTACGCTGGGTAGATGCCTGAGCCTGTTTTCCATGTAACCATATTATAGCATAATGGGAACCCTATCCCCTGTTCAGGGTGAAATTCTCAGCACCAGGCTACAAATTCCAACAATCTTAGTCCATTAAATCCGAAATCTTGCGCAAATTGGAAATTTCTGGCTTGCGGACAGGCAGGGTTCACCCAGAAGGTTCTCCCTGAAGGGACGCCTGTCCTACCGTCGGTACAACAGGCCTCCGTGCCTGTCGCGTCCTTTTCTTTTGGTTCCGGCTTGTCCGGGTTAGGTTTGGCGTTTGGAATGGGTGATTTCTCTGAGGTTTCCTTTCACCCAATATGAGCTACATCATAGAACTCCGCCGCTCGCCAGCCCTAAAATATTAGTAGAAGATAGAAATTCCTTTGGGAGGTGACAAAATGGTCAGCAAATGTCCCGGTCAGGATAGCAGAAAGTTAAGAGTCGAGCTTTACAAGTGCCCGGGTTGCGGCGCGGAGGTGGAAATCTTCTCCGATGAGTCCAGAATCAAGTGCCGGAAGTGCGGCGCGTACGTCTACCGGGAGAAGATGCCTTCCTGCATCGAATGGTGCGCCAAAGCGCGCGAGTGCCTGGGCGAAGAACGATGGAAGCAATTGATGAGTCAATAAAATAGGAGGTATAAAAAATGAAAACAAAGGTACAGAGAAAAATTATCCGGATTGACGAAGCGAAGTGCAACGGTTGCGGGCTGTGCATCATCGCCTGCGCCGAAGGTGCGCTTGAGCTCAGAGATGGTAAGGCAAAGCTCGTCAGCGAAAAGTACTGTGACGGTCTGGCGGCGTGTATCGGGGAGTGCCCTGAGGGCGCTCTTACTATCAGCGAGCGTGAAGCCGAGGAGTTTGACGAGGCGGCGGTCGAGCATCACCTACATGAGAAGGAACACGCAGAGGAGAAGCTCCCCTGCGGATGCCCTTCAGTAACGGTAACACGGTTTGAAAGAGCGGAGGAACCCTCAACCTGCGTACAACAGAAATCAACTCTGGGTCAGTGGCCCGTACAGCTCGCCCTGGTCCCGCCTCATGCCCCTTACCTCAATCAAGCCGACCTCTTGCTGTCCGCCGACTGCGTACCCTACGCATACGCCGGCTTCCACCAGGACTTTCTGTGCAACCACGCGCTACTGGTGGCTTGCCCCAAGCTGGATGACTTCGAAGCCCATCTTGAGAAACTCACGGATGTCCTGAGCCAGGCACAGGTCAAGAGCCTTACCGTGCTGAGAATGGAAGTGCCCTGTTGCTCCGGGCTGAGCTTCATGGCTAAGAAGGCGCTCGCTGCCAGCGGCAAGGATATCCCGTTCAAAGAAGTGGTCATAGGCATCAGGGGCGAAACAAAAGAATAACCTTTTGTATCTAATAAATAAACTATAATATTTATCATGGCAACCATGGATAAACCACCTTTCTTCGATTGCCCGGAGCCGCGATTGCTAGAATTGTTGACGGGGTACTGGCGCACACCGGAACCATCGCCCCGTTTGAAGTACTTTTTATCACAGGCTCGTGAGGGCAGTGTCATCCGGCACTGTCGCGCCATCGGGGAAGGACTGGCTGATGCACAGAAACCGCTTTATAGAAGACAGCTTGAACAGCAGGTTATCGTGTGGCTTTACTATCTCATCCGCGCCAACGTCAAGCGGGGCAGGGAGTTCGATTTGCGCCCGGTGCTGGAAACCCGGCTTGCTGACTGCCTGGGGTACTCCAAGCTGTTCACCGTGCTCGGGCGGCTCTGCGGCGTGGATGCCGGCGTGATTGAGGTCATCACCGACTGCACAGGTAGGCTGGTGCCCCATACCGCTATAATGGTGAAGCTGGCTAAAGGCGGCTTCCGCTTCGCCGATTTGTGGTACGGCTCCAACAACGTCAAGCACAGGAGACTGGGTCTCTACGTGAAGCAGGGCGGAAAATGGCAGTTCCAGGACGTATGGTACCGTGAGCTGAAGACACTGGAAGAGGTGCGCTATCTACCGGATTCCATGGTGGATGGCATCACACTTTACATCATCGGAAACGGGCATCTGAAGAAGCGGGAGAATTACGAAGCACTGAAGTGCTATGACCGGGCGCTAGAGCTCTACCCCGGCAACCCCAGGACTCTGTACAACAGGGCTATAGTCTATGAGAAGCTGGAACAACGTGAGAGGGCAGATGCGGACTACGCCGCGGCATTGCGGGATGAGGACGCCATCTGGAGGGTCCTGGCTAGAGAAGACCCGGATGTAGCGGATTTGATGCGCCTGGACGCCCTGGGAATAGATGAGCTGGAGCAGGAGGTCTACCTCAATTACCGGGCATTTGCTACCGGCTACAGGGAACGCCCGGATACCATTGCCGGGAAACTGGGTATATCCGTAGACGAGGTTGAAGCCATTATCGCTGAAGTGGAGGCAAAGCTGGGCGAAAACCGGGGCGTCTAATAGTGGTGTAATTTGTGTATGTCATTGCGAATCCGCCAAAGGCGGACGCCAGGGGCGGACGACGAAGCAATCCGTAGCTTAATCATTACAATGGGGGCGGATTGCTTCACCAAACTCAATTTTACCACACCAGGTTGAAACTCTACTCGAATTGTCCATTCATCCCACGGTTACATGAAATACACTGCCAAGGTGGTATCAACCTTTTTTAGGAACAAATTAGTATGTAAACCGGCAA
>JAUYDO010000170.1 GCA_030691835.1 Dehalococcoidia bacterium
GAGCTGGTCGAGGCTGAGTTTTATTACAAGGGCTTGAGCCGGGGAGACGAGTATTGTCAGGAACAAAAGGACTGTAATGAAGCAGGATGCAGGAATTGGAATCCACCTATGCCACTTCACAGTATTCCTCCAATCCTGATGATAATTTAAGTCGTTTGTTTATTCCATCACATTTGAGAGTGAAAGTCAAACTCGTGGGGGCTGGCTTTTAGTACCGGTGGGTGTTTTATGGTAAAGAGTAAGGGTTTTAATCCAGGACTAATTTCCTATGACTAAAACCTTATTGCGATATGGAGTCAACTGTAATATAAGTATGTGTGCGAGGCTGGACAGATTTGTCGAGAGGCGGGATGTTGTATGCAAAACCAGACCAGGCTGAGGTTTCCTCAAGCTGAAGCGCTGAGGCTCATTCCCGAAGCGATGGCGAGGAAGTATACCGCCATTCCCCTGGAAGTGACTGGCAATATGCTTCATGTCGCTATGGCGGACCCCCGGGATATTTTTGCTCTGGAGGCGTTAGCCACCCAGAGCCAGATGCGTATCGAGTCCGAGCCTGCCAGCCAGCAGGAGATTCAGGAAGCCATTGATTTCAACTACCGGTCATACGATGAAATAGAGAAGCAGATACTCAATATTTCGCCCAATGGAGAGACGGCGGGGAAACAAATCAAAATCGATACCTCGACTGATACCCCGGTGGCAAAGGTGCTGAGGCTCGTTATTGATGAAGCGGTAAAAGCCCGTGCCTCCGACATCCATATTCAGCCGAGGGAAGATAATATTCGCGTGAGGTACCGCATAGACGGCACTCTGCACGATATGTTCTCTTTACCCCTTGACACGGCGGCTCCACTGATTTCTCGCATTAAGGTTCTGGCGAACATGAATATCGCCGACCACCACCGGTCTCAGGACGGACACTTCGCGGTCGAAACCAATGGAAGGTTAATAGACATACGTGTGGGCACCACGTCCACCGTATACGGGGAGATGGCGGCGTTGAGGTTACTGGATAAGTCACGTGCCAGCATGACTCTGCAGGAGCTTGGTTTTCTGCCGGAGAGCCTTGAGGTGTATCAGAATATGCTCAAGGTGCCTTACGGCATGATTCTGGTGAGCGGGCCTACCGGCGCCGGTAAGACCACTACTCTTTACGCTTCAATCAACTGCCTCGACTCAATAGGAAAAAACATCATTACCGTCGAAGACCCTGTAGAGTACCGCTTCAGGAACATAAACCAGATTCAAATAAACCCCCGCGCCGGCATCACCTTCTCCGCGGAGCTGAGAGCCATACTGCGCTTCGACCCCGATGTGATACTTGTTGGAGAGATACGGGACGCAGAGACAGCCAGGATTGTGGTGCAGGCGGCTCTGACCGGGCACGTGGTGCTGTCTTCAATCCATGCTAATGATGCCGTTGGAGTGATGCTTCGTCTCATCGACCTGGGGGTCGAGCCGTTTCTGGTCTCCTCGGCGCTTATCGGTGTTGTGGCACAGCGCATGGTGCGCCATGTCTGTCCCGAGTGCGCCGGTCCGGTGAGCGCGCCGTTGATTGAAAGAGTGACCTACTGCAGGGAGATGGGTGAGGAACGCAGTGAGTTCCTCACCGGCAGGGGATGCAAGACCTGTGCCCAGACCGGGTATCTGGGACGCACCGGAATATTTGAAATACTTAGATTGAGCGACGAATTGAGGTTGATGGTGCTCAACGGCGCATCGCTGGCACAGTTACGTGCGCAGGCTATAAAAGACGGCATGATTCCACTGATGAAGGACGGCATGACGAAGGTGAAGGCGGGCATGACCACGCCTTCGGAAGTACTGCGTAAAGCATATACCACAGAGTAGTGTTGAAATGGGGGAGGCCTGAAATCGCTTACCAGTATGTAGCATACAACGAAAATAGCGATGTGGTGAAAGGTAAACTGGATGTCACCACGGAAGAGCAAGCCACCGAACTGCTGGAGTACGCCGGCTATCAGGTCATAAGTCTGAGACAGCGGGTGCAGTCACCGCTTCTGGATAAGTTACGGAGCGGTCTTTCCCAGGTGAAGCCCTCCGAGATGATACTCTTCTATCACCAGATGGCTCTGCTGATTGAGACCGGCATGAACATAGTAACCGCTCTGGAGATTCTGCAGGAGCAGGCGTCAAACCGCACATTGAAGAAGGTACTGAGCAAGGTGATTTCAGATGTTCGCGGCGGCAGTCAGCTTTCCGTGGCACTGAGCAAGCACCCGGGCGTTTTTTCTCCCATTCATTGCCAGTCATTGAAGGTCGGTGAAAGTACCGGCAGTCTGGAGACAATGCTCCGGCAGATATCCGAGCATCTGGAGCGGGAAGTAGAGGCGTCAAAGGGCGTCAAGAATGCCATGATTTACCCGGTTATCGCCTTCGTGGTAACTATCGTGGTCGTGATTATCATGGTAAGCTTTGTCCTGCCGGCTTTCAGCAAGCTATATGCTTCAATGGGTGCCAAACTGCCGATGCTAACTGAAATAGTTATTAATGCGGGCGCAGTGTTGAATAGCTACGGGGTCTACCTTCTGCTGATAATAGTATTTGCCGGGATACTGGTCTGGGCTTATATAAAGACACCGGGCGGTAGATACAATTGGGACAGGCTTTCCTTGACCATGCCCCTGGTGGGGAAGGTGAATCACCTGAACCAGCTAGCCCAACTGAGCCGGAATGTCTCCCTCCTGTTTCACGCCGGCTTACCACTTACCGAAATCATGCCGCTGGTTACCCAGAGCGCCGGCAACACGGTAATGTCGGAAGCGCTGAACGAGGTGCGTGAAGAGATGATAGGCGGAGAAGGGTTATCCCGCCCCATGTCCCGGAACAAGCTATTTCTTCCCATGCTGGTGCAGATGGTAAAGGTCGGGGAAGAGACGGGAAACCTGGATAACACCCTCCTCTCTGTCGCCAAAGCGTACGAGGTGGAGGCGGAGGACAAGTTGCGTACGCTTATCGGGCTGATTCAACCTGCCATGATTTTGATAATAGGCGCTGTGGTAGGTCTGCTGGCTCTGTCCCTGGTTTCCGCCATGTATTCAATATACAGCCAGGTGTTGTAAGTTTATGATACGTTTTGCCATGAAACGGATGATGAACGGGCAGGAAGGACTCAGCATGGTAGAAACGGCAATTGCCGTTGCCATTCTGGGTATTATTGCTGTCGCATTTCTGTCCGGTCTTGGCACCGCATCGATGGCGCTTGTCGTGGCTGATGAAAAATCCACGGCGGAGAGCATCGCCAGAAGCCAGATGGAGCATGCAAAGAACAAAATCTACGTCCCCGGTGCTACGAGCTATGCGGCAGAGCCGATACCAGGCGGCGATGATTATACCGGCTATTCTGTTACCATCAGCGCTCAGGCTCTTAACAATCCCGATGACGACATCCAGAAGATAACGGTCACGGTGAGCCGCAATAGCTCGGCAGTGGCAAGCATGGAGGGTTACAAGGTGAACAGAAAGGTGAACAGATGAGCAGGGGTCAGAGCGGTTTCAGCCTTACGGAATTAGCTGTGAACTACGCCATCGTAGGCATTCTGGCGGCTGTTATCGGCACGCTTATCTTTCAGATAAGCCGCGGCACGGAGCTAAACAACAATAACATTACCAGCATAACGCAGGTAAGAAACGGGGGCAGCTGGATAAGTAATGATACCTTGATGGCGGAAGACGTGGTGACTGATAGCCTTGAGTACCCCAACTTTCTTGTCCTGTCCTGGACAGAGCGCAGTTACACAGGTGGTGAGTCAATCTATCATACGGTTACCTACTACTTCAGTGACCTGGTAAACAATGTTGGCAAGCTGAAGCGGCGTCACTGGAACAGTGCCGGGCTGGATGAGCAGATAGTTGTAGCCAGCTATATCTATTACAATCTTGCCGACCCGGACAACACCAGCAAGGCTACCTACTTATCACCGACCCTCACGGTAAAGCTGGACTCCAGGCTGGGGAATGCACGGGAGACGAAAGAGTACCAGACATGCTACAGAGCCACGTTTGAGTATTAGCATGATAATCAGACTACTCAAGAAAATAGTGTCCGTGGAAACAGGGCAAGCCCTGCCTGTGGTGCTCTGTATGCTTGTCTTTGGAGGACTGCTGATAGTTCCCAGCGTTAACTTCATCTCGACAAGCGTAAACAGTGTCCGGGTTGGTGAGAACAAGACAAAGGCAGTCTATGCCGCGGAGGCTGGTGTGGAATACGCCATATGGTGTATTCAAAACAGCCAGACCCCTCCTGCCGAACTGCCTGAAAACATAAACGGGTTTCAGGTTTCAATTGAGACGCAGAGTATCGGCTCCTATACGGTGTACCTGGGTCAGCTTGTCCAGGGAGCGGCACATGGCAACTACCTCAGTGTCACCAGTGATATAGTCTGGGATGAATCTGCCAGTGCCTATAAGTACACCATCACTGTTAACTGGCAGCCTGAGCAAGGCTCACCAAAGATATCTATAGAGGAGGTAGGTGCCAGGCTGCCATTGGGCTACAGCTATCAAGTGAATTCTGCAAGCAGATTTGCCGACAACCTGTCACTGTTAGAGCCGAACCACCAGGTGGATAGTCAAGGAGCTAACATGGTGAACTGGGTATTTACTTCGCCGTACCCTTATGTGAGTGAGAGCCAACCGCAAAAGACGCAGAAGTTCTATTTCACTGGAACCGGTGACCTGGAAGGTTATTATACCTGGGTCGTGGCTAGAAGAGGCGATATCGGACAGGTTGGTGAAGTCAGTGGCGAATTGTACCGTATCACCGCTACGGCTATGCGCCCGGGGACTGGAACAGTCGTCTCCCGCATAGTGGCGGATGTCATGTATACCGGCAGTGCAATGGAAATTATTTACTGGCAAATAACGGACTAGGGAGATGAATAGTCTTGAAGCTCAGTAAATCCAGTCTACCATTTCTCAGCATAGGGGTTCTGTTTCTGGCTCTAGTTGGGCTGGGCAAGGTCTATATGCAACAGATGGATGAGCAGGACCAGCTGGTTCAGCAACTTATGCAGGCAAGACAGAGGCTTTCCGCCGTTAAGGTTGAGCCACTTACTGCACAGAAGCAGCAGTTGGAGGAACAACTCAATCAGATAAACGTGCAGGCTTTAGTGGCAAAGAGCCGGCTCTCCGTGGTGAATGACAGCATCACCGTCAACAATGTACTCCGCGAAATGGCTAAAGCTTGCAATGTGACCATCACCGATGTTGGTTCATCAAGCCCGGGTGCGGAAAATCTTGCCGGGGTGGCTGTCTCTTCAATGCCTGTCGAGGTGAAGGTGCAGGGCTCTGTCTCCGGCATAATCGATTTCATTGTCGAGTTTGGTAAGAAATTCCCCACGGGCCTTGTCAAGTCAGCACAATTGACTATGTCGCCCGTTCAGGGGGAGTCAGCGGGAACACAAACTACCGTAACTGCCGTAGTCCGCATGGTCATCTATGTATATCAAGGCGGTCAACGATGAAGAGCAAGCTGGTTACGCTCTACATTGATGACGCCAGCATCAGAGTGGCGGTAATCAACGGGAAAAGAGTCAAAAAGTGGGCTGACTGCCCTCTCGAACCGGGGCTGGTCAAGGGTTCCGCTATCATCAACGAGGCTGAAGTAGCCTCCAGAATCAGACAGCTTTTCCAGGCTCAGAAGATTGATACCAAAAAGGTTGTTCTCGGCTTCAGCGGACTGCACTCCATGACACGTCCTGTCGTTTTTCCCTCCCTTCCCAAAGCCATGCAGGCTGAGGCGGTGATGCGGATGGCGAAGAAAGCCCTGCCCATTCCCGTGGAGCAGCTGTACATTTCATGGCAACTTATCCCTGCGCCGCAGGGCAAAATGCAGGCTTTCCTCGCCGGAACACCGCGCAAGACAGCGGATTCTCTGGTAAAGACGGTGCGCCAGGCAGGTCTTGAGCCGGTGCAAATGGCTTTGAAGCCACTGGCTCTGGTACGGGCGGTCAAGGAGCCGAGCGCCATCATCCTGGATGTTCAGCCTGCGGAGTTCGATATCGTAATAGTTGCGGATGGGGTTCCACATCCCATTCGCACCGTTTCCTTGCCTGCTGACGCGCTGTCCTGGCAGGACAAATTGCCGCTGATAATAAGTGACCTTGAAAGGACAATCAGCTTCTACAATTCGAACAACCAGGATAAGTCCCTGGAGCCGGGCGTGCCCATATACGTTTCCGGGGAGCTGGCTAATGCGCCGGAGCATCATAAAGCCGTATCTGATGCGCTGGGGCACCCGGTAGTCGTCATGTCATCCCCGGTAATGAGTCCCCCGGAGCTCGACCTGGGACGCTACATGGTGAACGCCGTACTGGCTTTTAAAGGGCTATTGTCCAGGCGTGAGCTTGGCTCTTCTGCCGCCGGATTGAGTGTCTTGCCCGCCCGTTATCAGCCAAAACCAGTTCCGGTGCAAAAGCTGGCGATTCTGCCCGCAGCGGGTGTGCTTATTATGCTGATAGTGGCGCTGGCTATGCTTCTGCAGACTATCTCAGCGAACACCGGCTCAGTCGGCAGTGAGCTTGCCACCATCGAGGGCATGATAAAGCGGAGAGCATCACAGCAGCAGGAGCTAAAGAAGAGTGTAGCCGAAATAGAAAAGACCGTCTCCTCAGCCAGGTCGTCGGGCAATGCGCTGAGTGGCGCTCTGAGCACCCTGGACAGGCGGCGCAACGAGGTGAGCGGCAATCTGAAACTGTCGCTATCAGTATTACCGGGCGGCGTCTCCCTGACCGGTCTCAGTCACGTTGACAATAAGCTCACCGTCAGTGGCAGGGCGTCCAGTGAGGAGGAGGTTTTGTCTTATGCCCGTGCGCTGGATACCACGGGCAAGTTCTCAGAAACCGTCATCACCAGTATGAAACGGGTGTCCGGTGACAGAATCGAGTTCGTTATAGTGCTGAAGGTCAAGGAGTGAGAATATGGACGTTATCTCGCTTATTCGTATTGCTAAATCCATGGGTGCTTCAGACCTGCACCTTTCCGTTTCAAGTCCTCCCATTTTCAGGGTTCAAGGAGTGCTGCGTGCCCTGGAGGGGGACGAGCCGCTCAAAGCCGAGGATATGGAGCAGGCTTTCAATCAGCTAACAACAGAAAAGGAAAGAGAAACATTCCACAAAAGTCTTGAGCTGGATTTTGGGTACACCTTATCCGGCGCCGCGCGGGTGCGCTGTAACGTGGCGTTGCAGCGTGGGACTATATCCATGGTCATGCGTCTTATACCAGCCGTAATTCCGGGTTTTGCGGACTTACGATTACCGGACATCTGTAAGGAGCTGGTGCTGAAGCCCAGGGGCTTTTTCGTGGTAAGCGGTCCTACCGGCAGTGGCAAATCGACCACTTTAGCGGCTATGGTGGACTTCCTGAATCACACCGAGAGCCGGCGTATAGTGACGGTTGAAGACCCTATTGAGTACGTCTACACTAACGATAAATGTGTGATAACCCAGAGAGAGCTGGGTGGTGATACCGTGTCATTTGTCGAGGCGCTAAGGCATGTGCTGAGGCAAAATCCGGACGTGATACTGGTGGGAGAAATACGTGACGTCGAGACTGCCGCTGCGGCGCTGACCATAGCCGAGACCGGTCATATGGTGATGACTACGGGTCATGCGCCCAGCACTTACCAGGCTATCGAACGCATTATAGACCTGTTCCCGCCCTATGAACGCCCTCAGGTGCAGTCACGGCTTGCTTCATTGATAAACGCCATCATGTGTCAGGCGCTTGTGCCAAAGGCGGATGGGAAGGGAAGAGTCCCGGCGGTGGAGATAATGCTGGCAAATTCCGCAGTAAGGAATCTTATCAGGGAGGGCAAGATACACCAGTTGCCCAACGTCATCCGCACTCATGCTCGCATGGGCATGCAGTTGCTCGACCACGCACTTATCGAGCTGTATCGCAAGGGTTTGATTAGCATCGATAGCCTCTACGCCTTCTGCAATGACCGCGAAGAGGTCGATAAGCTCCTGAAACACGGCGACGAGGTTCTTGCAAGATAGACGTAGGCTTCCGCAAAACGAATATAATCAGAGTTTCACGGGATGCTCATATTTCAAGGTATTTAACACTATCCCGGATTCTAAGTCTAGCCTCCTATAATAGATGCCCCTACAGGAGTCCGCTTAGCCGGGTAATCGCAGCAGTTTCTTCGCGTTACCTTCCCAGATTAGCTTTTTCTCAGCCTCGGATATCTGCATCTTCTCAATCGATTCCACGGTCTTCCTGGTGCTCCAGGCTCCAAGCTCGGCGTCGAAGGGCATATCGGTACCGAAGAGCATGTGGCTAGCGCCGAAGAAGGCGTAGCCGCACATAAGCGCCGATGTGTTACCGTGCAACGCCGTGTCCCCGTAAAACTTTTTGTAGTAATCAAGTATGGGTCGGATGAAGCCATGGTCGATTCCCTCACGAGCCTGGTACATGTTATAGTGCATCTCTATGCGGCCGGCGAAGTAGGGAACGTACGCGCCGCAGTGATGGGTGATGAACTTGATGTTGGGATGCTTATCGAAGATTCGGCCGTATATCAGTCTGGTCATCGCAGAGGGCGTGCCGGAGGCGATGAGAAAACTGCCGCGCTCCATCTCTGCGGCATGGTCCTTCTCCCCGGCGAAGACACGGTAGGTATCGAACTTCTGCGAGTCTTTCGCTACGCCTACACTCTGAAAGAAAGGGTGAATCCAGATGGGCAGGTCGTATTCCGCCATCTTATCGTAGAGCGGCATAAACTCGGGAGAGTCGAGAGGCTTTCCCATGATATGCGTGAATAGCTGAACGCCGCAGTGGTGCAGTTCTTTGATAGCCCTGTCAGCTTCCTTCAAGGCGGCGTCCATATCGCTCATGGGCAGGCAAGCTACAGCGCCCACGAAGTAGTCAGGGTTCTTTTCCACAAGCTCAGCCATCTCATCGTTAGCGATGCGGGCAAGTTCGATGGCTACTTTGGGTTCCGCTAACAGCTCAATGGGCGGGTTGGTCAGGGTTAGCACCTGCACCATTCCCGCTACCCTGTCCATGATACGGAACCTGGCGGGCATATCGGTCAATGTGGGCAGGAACTTGCATGGGAGCTGTTTACAAATCTCAGGCGCTACACGTTTTTCAAGCTCCTTGAGGAATTTAGGCGGGGTAACGTGACAAAAGACATCTATTTTCATTCTAGCCTCCTGGTGCTATATAGATAAACGCAACAGCTTTTTGGCGTTATCTTCGTAAATTTTTTTCTTTTCCGCAGTGGTGATACCCATTTGCTCTACTGCCTGAACAGTTTGTTGGACAGCCACGCGACCTATCTCGCTATCAAAAGGCATATCGGACCCAAAAAGGATGTGGTCGATGCCATAGAAACCGTGACCGCACATGAGTGCCAGCGAGTTTCCGTGCAGAGCCGAATCGACGTAAAACATCTTATAGTACTCGAGGATGGGTTTCCTGAGACCGTGGTCAATTTGCTCCCGCACCTGGAACATGTTCTGGAGGATGCTAATCCTGCCGGCAAAATAGGGAATGCTGGAACCACAGTGATGCAGAACAAATTTGATATTGGGGTATGTATCTAACACCGGACTGTATACCAGCCGGGTCACGGCGTAAGCGGTCTCAGAAGGTAGCCCGAATACCGCCCGGTTCAGAGCCCAGGCGTAGTCCTCGCGTCCGGTGAAAACGCGGTAGGTCGCGAACTGGTCTTTGTCTCTGGCTACAGTGCCCACGTACGGGTAAAAGGGGTGAATCCAGATGGGCAAATCATATTTGACCATCTTCTCCCACAGAGGCATGAACTCGGGCGAATCCAGCGGTTTTCCTCTTATGGTGTTGTATATTTGAATGCCGTAGTGGTGCAGGTCTTTTATGGCTCTGTCTGCTTCCCGCATGGCGGCATCCATATCATTCAACGGTAAGCAGGCAACCGCTCCGACAAAACGGTCGGGGTATTTTGCCACCAGTTCAGCCATTTCGTCATTGACTATACGGGCTAATTCGATGGCATCGGCAGGCTCGGCAACGGTCTCTATCGGGGGATTCGTCAGAGTCAATACCTGTACCATGTCCTCGAATTCGTCCATGACACGGAATCTTAAATCCAGGTCCGTCAGGCTCGGCAGAAGCCTGCACGGGAGCTGTTTACAGATTTCCTGGGGCACCCTTTTCTCAAAAGCCTTGAGAAATCTGGGCGGCGTTATATGGCAGAAAATATCTATTTTCACTCAGCGTCCTCCGAAAATAAGCTCTTTAATTCCATAATTCCTTTTGTCACCCCTGCGAAACTTGTCCCGTTCCCGTATCCAGTACGGGACAAGACTCGATACGGGAGCATTCGCCTCTGGCGGATACCCGGTGAAAAGGAGGGGTAGATTCCTCCGCCTATGGCGGACGGGAATGACATATGTAATGAATATTTTCGTGCTTAATGTTGGCGGTGCAAACCGCCATAAAAAATTCCTTCCGGACACCTATTCCAGTAATGCTCTCTTTACCAGGGTTTCGGCTATCTGCACCTTATAGCCGTTTTTGCTCAGCGGCTGGGCGTCGTTCAGGGCGATTCTGGCGGCTTCCGCGGCGACACTCTCGCTCAGGCGCTCTCCTTTGAGGACTTCCTCGGCTTTCAAGACGCGGTATGGTTCGGCGGATACGCCTCCCAGCACGATTCTGGCGTCTCTTACCGTCTCTCTATCTGATTTTACCACCACCGCCACGCTCACAATGGCGTAGTCAATAGCGTTGCGCACCCTGAATTTCAGGAATCTCTGCTTCGTTCCGGACTCAGGCGCGGGCACCTGAATCTCTGTGACCAGCTCGGCGGGCTCAAGAACAGTGCCCAGACAGGTGTAAAGCTCGTCTATTGCCAGAGTCCTGCCGCCGCTGGTGCTGACCGTACTAAGCGTGGCGTCCAGCGCCAGAAGTACGGTAGCCATGTCCGAAGGGCAGATGGCAAGGCATTTGTTCCCACCGATTATAGCATGGTACTGGTTTTCACCGTCCGCCGCGTAGCAGGTTCCTGTTTCGCTCTTCCGCCGGCAATTATAGGTGATTCCCGTAGACGGTGACCGGCGGTAGTACCAGCACCGTACGTCCTGGCACAGGTTTCCGGCGACTGTGCTCATGTTCCTGACCTGTGGCGAGCCTATAGAGTGAGCCGCCTCATACAGGAGTGGATATTTATCTTTTATCATGGGTGACCTTTCCAGGTCGTTGATGAGGGTCAGCGCTCCGATAAACAGTCCGGAGTCGGTGCCGGTGATGTGCTTCAGACGCGCGATGGGCTTTATATTCACCAGCGCCCTGGGCACAATGACCCTGTTCTTCATAAGCCCGACCAGGTCTACGCCGCCGGCCATGAGCTTAGCCTCTTTGCCGTATTCATCGAGCAAGGAGATAGCCTCGTCAACCGTCCTGGCATGGTAGTATTCCGGGTGAAGCGGTCTATCCCAGTACTTGCTCAGCCAAGAAAGGGCTTTCTTTATTTCTTTAGCATCAATCAGTTTGTACATCATTTCCATAACCCCCTAAAATCCAGCCTTTTTGAGTGCTCTCAGCACCACATCCGGCGAGAGGAAGCCGTCATAAATCCTGACGCCTGTGGCGTTATATATGGCGTTGACGATAGCGGGTCCCAGCGCCGTCATCGCCGTCTCACTGAAGCCCTTGGCACCGAACGGACCCCAGGCGCACGGTCGCTCTATAACTATCCTCTTTAAGTCCTCTTCTTTTGGCATATCCAGCATGGTAATAATCTTGTAGTCCAGCAGGTTCGGATTTACGATTACTCCCGTCTTGGGGTCAACTATGTACTCCTCGGTGCGCACCCAGCCGTTAGCCATTGCCAGCCCCAGGTCAATCTGGTTCTCCACCATGACCGGATGTATTGCTCGACCGCAGTCGTGCCCGGAGGTTATTTTTAGCACCTCGACTTTGCCTGTCCCGGTGTCCACCTCCACCTCGGC
>JAUYDO010000202.1 GCA_030691835.1 Dehalococcoidia bacterium
CCTTCTGTCCCCCGGGCGGAGATACTGCCGCTAGGTAAGAAGATAGCCCTTTTCAAGGCTGTGGTAGCGCCGGTGTCGCTCATTTTTCTGGTGTTGGGTGTTATCTACACCGGTGTGGCTACCCCTACTGAGGCGGCGGGCGTTGGTGCCTTTGGCGCCCTTCTCGTTTCCATAATCAACCGGAAGTTCTCCTGGAAGATGTTCCGGGAGGCGTCAAGAGGCGCCCTGTTTGTTACCGTTATGGTTGGCTGGATTGTACTCGGGGCGAAGAGCTTCTCTCACGTATATATAGCCATGGGAGTTCCCGAATTTCTATCGGGGATTATTAGCGGACTGGGTGTTAATCGATGGGTAATAATAGTCATGATGCAACTCATACTCCTGATTCTCGGCTGCTTCATTGACCCTATGGGTATCATGATGATAACCATTCCCGTTTTCATGCCCATAATTGAAACGCTGGGCTTCAATCCTCTCTGGTTTGGCATTCTCTTTACCGTGAACATGGAGATTGGCTACATCACGCCGCCTTTTGGTTTCAACCTTTTCTATCTGAAGGGTGTAGCGCCGCCCAGCATTACACTGCGGGACATTTATAAGTCGATTGCACCCTTTGTGGCTCTGGAACTGGCCGGGCTGGCGCTGATTATGATTTTCCCGCAGATTGCGCTGTGGCTACCCCAGACTATGACCGGTAAGTAGCCGCTATTTAAAAGGTCGTTTATTTAGTCCCTTACATCTGAAGTCTTGCGCAAATGGAAAGCCCCGATTTTAACGGGATTGGTCCCGACTTTTCCGTGTGAACTCAACGTCATTCCAGCGAAGGCTGGAATCCAGGACTAGAATCTCCTGGCACAAATCCTTCTACTCAGGGGTTCGTCTCTTCAGTCAGCCTGATTTTCCATTTCCTGTGCCAGAACTTGAACTGCTTTTGGCGGGCAGCACGCCCGGTATCACATGCTCATAGACGCGCCTGATAAGATTATTCGTAACACCGCTACACAATGCATTTTTTCTGGATTCTGGCTCCCGTATCAGGTACGGGACAAGCTTCGCCAGAATGACATGACCGTACCGCTGTCCCTGTAAGTAAAACCATACGCGGAATTGACAGTCCTGTATTAAATACGGGATGCTACCGGCTTGTCCGGGTTAGAAATAGACTCCGTGGGGTTATTCGCGAATAAATATTGAGGCTTCCACAAATCCTATGGTATAATGTTAGCAAAGTGAATAGACGCTAGGGGAGCTGGAAGGCTGAGAGGTCCGCCTCAGGCGGGCGACCCTGGTCACCTGATCTCGGTAATTCGAGCGTAGGGAAGCGGTAGACTGTAGACCAGAAGCCTGTATTACGCTCGAGCTTCTGGTTTTTCTTTTCCTTGCGGCATACCCCGGCGCTACTAGAAAAAGGAGGAGCTGAAGCCGGTCACGGTAGACCCCCGCTTCAGCACCCGGGAGGAAGTCAAGTGACGAACAAAAAAGAGTCAGAAGCAGTGCTGGGCAACCTGGTAACGGCAGTGAACATGCTGCAAACTTGCCCCGAGTTTACCTCTCTCATACCGGAAGTCCGTGTCAACCTGGTCTACGCCCTGCCTGAAGCCAGGACACCTCAAGAAGTAGCTGCCGTTGACGGCAGAATAACCGCAGTGGGGGGACTGCCTCATGCCTCCGGTATGCCCGCCTGGGGCGCTTCGGACCACATGGCACGACTGGTTATCGAGGTACGGAAATACGACCCGTCGGTCAATGCCGGCATCAACTTCAAGTGCGACGCGGACGTCATTGAAGTGGTGAAAGAATATTGCTCGGAGCGCAAGCTACCCCTTGGCTGGATAGACCGCCGCCAGGAACCGGCAGAGGCGGCGGAGCGCGACAGGAGCTCGATGCCGTGGAAGATAAAACACCTGGTCGAGCGCTATGGCAGCGTGCCGCGGCTGTTCTACGAAGGGGAAGGGTGGGGCAAGGAACCCCTCTTCATGGCAGTAGGCACGGACGCCGTAGAAGTTACCGGGATTGCCATGGAAATAGCCCGCCGCTACCGGCAGAGGACCTGACGGACCAATCTCACATTTTAAAGAAAGCAGCCTCCGAGAGTCTTACTGAGGCATTAGTACCTTAACAATAAAATCTTGCGCAAAATGGAAAGGCTTGTCTTGATTAGAGAGCGTTTATTAGCCAATGCAACTGCTTGAATAGTGAAGACGGGATGCCGTGGAATCGGCACAACAAAGAGCAGTGTCATTCCAGCGAAGGCTGGAATCCAGGTCTATACAGTAAGTCTTCAATGTCACTCTTCTGGATTCCGACTTTCGTCGGAATGGCGAGTTTATTCGCGTCCCTTTCATTCTGGAATCCTGGGCTAAATAGAAGGAGTCCCGTATTAAATTTGGATGGTTTCCGGCTTGTCCGGGTTAGGCACTCTTCACCAAAGAATGTAAGTGAAGTTAGTAAATAATATTTTATACAGGAGCAGAAAAGATGTCCAATGAAATGCCTGAAATCGGTAAAATCTCCCCAGAAATCTTCAATGAGCTGATATTTCCCCGCCTGGGAGCTAAGAACAACGATGTAATCGTGGGACCCCAGCATGGCGTCGACGTGGGTTTGGCAAAAATCGGGAATAAGGCAGTCTCGTTCACTACCGACCCGGTATTTATCGTGCCCGAATATGGTTGGGAGAGAGCCGCCTGGTTTGCCATTCACATCATCGCCTCGGATTCCGTGACCAGCGGGCTAAAACCCAGGTTTCTCTCCATAGACCTGAACTTGCCCATGGAGATGACCAAAAAGCAGCTGGAGATAATGTGGGATACCATGCATCGCGAGTGTGAGCGGCTGGGAATCAATGTTATCACCGGACATACTGCCCGGTATGAGAATTGCCATTACCCCATGGTGGGTGGAGCCACCATGCTGGGTATCGGTGAGCTGGACGAATATGTTACCCCTAAATTTGCCCGGGCGGGAGACCAAATAATCATAACCAAGGGGCCCGCTATCGAGGCAAGCGGTATCTT
>JAUYDO010000237.1 GCA_030691835.1 Dehalococcoidia bacterium
CCCGACCCTTAGACCATTGAAGCTCCCCGGTCCGGTGGCAACAACGACTGAACTGACTTTCTCTATTGAGATGGCGCTCAGCTTTAAAAGATGGCTCAGGTTCGGCAGAAGCTCCACGGTGTGGAACTCGCCACAGCACCAGGTCAGCTCCGCAACGAGTCTGCCATCGTCTACCAGGGCAATGGTGGCCGTCTCTGTTGAAGTATCAATCGCCAGCTGCATGTTTGGTCTTTCCGCACCAGATAGACTCGAGCCGCTCGACCCGTCTCTGGTAGCGCTTGCCCTTCGCAACTAACTCTAAGGTACGTTCATTTTCAGCGGGACAGTCGAGCCTGATGAGCAGGTGCTCGGCGGGCAAAAGGCTCATTCCCTTATCCGCCCATTCGACAACGCTGACGCCTCGCCCGTATAAATAGTCTTCCAGTCCCAGGTCGGCAATCTCGTCCAGGCGGTCGAGGCGGTACAGGTCGATGTGGTAAAGGGGCAGTCTGCCCAGCAACTGCCTTACCAGGACGAAAGATGGACTCAGGGCGTACCCCTTAACACCGAGTCCCCAGGCGATGCCCTGCGTCAAACAGGTCTTGCCAGCGCCCAGGTTGCCAATCAGCAGATAAACATCGCCCGGCTCAGCCACCTCACCGATAGCCATGCCCAGCTTCTGGGTCTCTTCCGGGCTATGTGTATTTATCTTAAGGCAATCCATATGGTCAGACTTTGAAATGGTCCCAGCCCGTTTTGCCGGGGCTAAAGCGGTTTCCCTTGCCGTCAACCAGCGTTATTTTGCCGGGAGCGGCGACTATTTCACCTATTACTGTTACCGGGCACCTGGCTGATTGCTTGACCTTTTCAATGATTTCCCTACTGGCGGTGAAGAGAAGCTCATAGTCCTCACCCCCGGATAAAGCGAGCTCGAGCGCCTTATCGCCGAAGCTCTCCCTTACTTTCGGGTGGACGGGCACATTTTCGATGTATACATCAGCGCCCACACGGCTTGACTCGCAGATGTGTCCCAGGTCAGCAAGCAGACCATCGCTGATATCGATAGCCGCTTTAACACCGCTCTCTATCAACAGCCGTCCTTCGGCGAGGCGGGGCACCGGGCGCGCAAATCCAATCCTCAGGATGTTCGTTGTTTCGGCGTCAAACCTCATTTTTTTTCTGAGCATTTCCAAGCCAGCCGCTGCCGCGCCCACATAGCCGGTTACAGCTACTTTGTCGCCCGGCTTTACCGATGAGCGGAGGAGCATACTTCCATTTTTATCGCCGGTACTTCCGATAACAGTCACGTCGACAAAGACCACGGCTGAGCCGCTCATGTTGCCGCCGATTACAGCCGTGCCCGATGATTTAGCCAGTTTAAGCATGCCCCGGTACAGGTCGATGACATCATCCACTTCGGTATCGGGCGGCAGTCCCAGTGACACAAGCGCATACCTGGGGAAACCGCCCATAGCCGCGATATCGCTCAAATTCACCGCCAGCGCTTTCCAGCCAAGCTCCTCCCAGGTGACATAGTCGAAAGAGAAATGTACGTTCTGCACCTGGCAGTCAACCTTGGCAAGTTGCGTGGTATCATCACAGCGCCACGCCGCGGTGTCGTCCCCGATGCCTATTATCAGGTTTTGCCACGAGGCGGATTCCTCATTACGCGACTTATTGACCATCTCATTGACGAGGTCGATAAGGCGGAATTGCCCGAGTTCAGAAATCTTCATTGTCTGAAATTATAGCATATAATGCTGGGATAACTTAACTCTGGTTTTGATGGATTAAATGTTATATTCTAAAGGTATGAAATACGCAATTCTGGCTGACATCCACGCTAACCTGACCGCTTTCCAGGTGGTACTCGATGACATTATATGGCGCGGCGGCGCTGAGGAAATATGGTGTCTGGGAGACATTGTCGGTTACGGACCCGACCCGCACGGGTGCATAGAGCTTCTGCGCCGGCACAATCATGTCTGCGTTGCCGGTAACCACGACTGGGCGGCTATAGGCAAGATGGACACCTCCGATTTCAACCCTGAAGCCGCCGCGGCAGCGCGCTGGACCGCTGGAAAATTGACCCCGGAAGATATCAGTTACCTTGAAAGCCTCCCTCTCACTATTGAGAAGCCTTATTTCACGCTGGTGCACGGCAGCCCCAGAGACCCGATGTGGGAGTACCTGTTTTATGCGGATGTGGCTGAACAAAACCTGGCACATTTCAAATCAAGGTACTGCATCGTGGGGCATTCGCATGTGCCTTCCCTGTTTGAGTGTGAAAAGGAGAGTTGTCTGGCAAAAAAGTTGTTGCCTGATGAAGAGGTTGTGCTGGGAGAGAAACGGTTGTTTATTAACCCCGGTGGAGTGGGACAGCCGCGTGACGGCGACCCCAGGGCGAGCTACGCGCTGTATGACAGTGATGCCGGCATGATAACTCTGCACCGCGTGTCCTATGACATCAAAGCCACTCAGGCGCGGATGGCTGAGCACGGTCTGCCCGGAAGACTGATAGACAGGTTAGCCTACGGCTTTTGACACCTCGTCCGCACACTACTGGTTTGACTGATCTTGCGCAAATGGTTTATCGTCTACTCAGAAGGGCTTAAGGCATAGAAAGGATAGTGATGGCAGAGCAGGTATTTACCAACTGTACCGTGGGCGGACCGGTCCTGGTACATGTGAACGACGGTAAAATCGTTAGAGTGCGACCGCTGGTCTTCGATAGCACCGACCCTCCGGAGTGGACGCTCAAAGCCAGGGGAAAGAGCTTCACGCCGCCGAGGAAGTCGCTTATAGCGCCGTTCACCGTAGCGGAAAGGATGCACGTCTACGCGGAGGACAGGCTCAAGTACCCATTGAAGCGGGTTGACTTCAATCCCAACGGCGAGAGGCATCCGGAGAACCGGGGTATATCCGGCTACGAGAGAATATCATGGGATGAAGCCCTGGACATCGTAGTCAGCGAGATAAAGCGCATTCAGACCACCTATGGCAAGGAGGCGGTCACCGGCACCCGGTCGTCTCACCACAACTGGGGCATCATCGGCTATCACTTCAGTGTCTTCTTCAGGTTCTTCTATATGCTCGGTTTCACCATCATCGATAATAATCCTGATAGCTGGGAAGGATGGTACTGGGGTGCCTCTCATGCCCTGGGCTTCTACTGGCGGCTGGGACTGCCGGAGCAGTACGACCTGCTTGAGGACTGCCTTAAGAACACAGACATGATTGTTCACTGGAGCTCCGACCCGGACACGACTCGCGGCATCTATGGCGGTCAGGAGTCGGCTATCTGGCGTCTCTGGACAAAGGAGCTGGGCATCAAGAATGTATTTATTGACCCGTATAACAACTACACCGCCTGCATCCACGCCGACAAGTGGCTGGCGCCGAGACCCGGCACCGATGCGGCGCTGGCGGAGGCGATAGCCTATGTATGGTCGACCGAAGGAACCTATGATAAGGAGTATGTTAATACACACACGCTGGGATTTGAAGCGTTCGAGCGACATATCCTGGGCAAAGATGACGGTATACCCAGGACACCGAAGTGGGCGGAGGGTATATGCGGAATTCCGGCGAGGGTAATTACTGCGCTAGCGCAGGAGTGGGCATCTAAGAGGACTATGCTGGACGCCTTCGTGCTGGGGGGCGGCGCGTGCCGTCAGGCGTATGCCACGGAGTGGGCGAGGCTGATGGTCTATCTCCAGGCGATGCAGGGACTGGGCAAGCCGGGCGTGAACATCTGGACCACCGCCACCGGTGCGCCCTTCAACAGCAAAATCAGGTTTCCGGGGTACGCGCATCTCGGCATCGATAAATATGCCAGGAAAAGCATAGTGAGAGGAACTTTGAAGAATCCCGTGTCCCAGCGCCTTTACCGTCACTATTTCGCTGACGCCATACTGAATCCTCCGATAAAGTGGCGGTTCGAGCTGAGTCGCGGCACCTCACTGGACCACTTCCACCTCTTTAACTACCCGGAACCCGGTAAGTCGGAGTGTCACATGTACTACCGTCACGGGAGCTCTTTCATAGGCAGTATGACCGAGACCAACAAATGGGTTCAGGCACTCAAGAGTCCCAAGCTGGAGTTCATCGTGGCTCAGGACTGCTGGTGGAGCAGTGAGACGGGGTTCTCCGATATTATTCTGCCCGCCTGCACCAATTTGGAGAGAAACGATATCAGTACTGCCAACGAGATAGGCGGCTACGTATGGGACAACAGCACGGGCACGAACCACCGGGTCGTGGTGCTTCAGAAAAAATGCATCGAGCCGCTATGGGAATCGAGACCGGATTACGAGATTTACTCGGACCTGGCGGAAAGGCTCGGTTTTAGAGAAGACTACACGGAGGGCAAGACGCCAGAGGACTGGATAAAAGATGCCTTTGATGACTCGTCACTGCCGCAATACATCACCTGGGAAGAGTTCCAGAAGAAGGGCTACTTTGTGGTGCCTATTCCCGAAGACTATAAGCCCACGCCGGCGCTGAGATGGTTCTACGAAGGCAGGGAGTGCGATACACCTGACAGCAACCCCAAGAAAGGAACCGACAAAGCGAAAGAGCTCGGCACCTACAGTGGCAAAATAGAGTTCGTTTCACAGAGCCTGTTACAACACATGCCCGATGACAAAGAGAGACCGCCAACGGCGCGCTACATCCCTAGCTGGGAAGGCTATCAGTCCGAGCTTGCTAATAAATACCCGTTACAGCTTATACTTCCGCATCCCAGGGCTTCATTCCACACCCACCATGACCTGCATGTCAACTGGTTGAATGACCTTCCTCATAACCGTATATACAAGAATGGCTATTACTACCGGACTATCCGCATTAATCCCATAGACGCGCAAGCCCGCAGGATAAATAATGGTGATGTGGTCAGGATGTACAATGACCGCGGCTCGGTGCTGGGCGTTGCCCAGGTCACGGAGAGGATGAGACCCGGCGTGGTGCATTCGTATGGTAGCTGTTCAAAGTACGACCCACTTGAGCCGGGTAAGCCGTACACTACCGAGAGAGCAGGCTGTGGCAACCTGCTTACTTCCTCACGGATAATATCGCAGAATGTCTACGGTATGGCTCCCAACTCATGCCTCATTGAAATAGAGAAGTGGCACGAAGGGTAAAATTTTGCACCTGGATTGATTAGCCCCTTCCGACGAAGGGGCTAATTATTTGTGAACGGGGGGCTCCGGCGACCTTACTCTTCCTCGAAGTAGTGTTGCTTGCGCAGAGGAATCTCTTTGATGAAGAAGTTGATAATCAGGGCTATGACCAGCACAAGCAGTCCTATGAAGAAGACTTCGGATAATGCGGAGTTAAGCGTAAGCCGCAGTGCTTGAATCAACTGTTCAAATAGCGCTTGTCCCTGTTCTCCCAGAGATGCAAGCATCGCCTTTAGTTGAGCCTGTGCCTGGGGACTTACCAGAGCCTGGGGATTGCGTGCCAGAGAGACGAGGAGTTCATTGGGAATAACGCTCTTAGCCATGGCGGGCACGCTGGCGATAAAATCTGAAGCGAAACGGTTGGTGAGTACGGAACCGAAAATCGCCAGCCCCAGGCAGCCTCCGATAGAGCGAAAGAAGGCGGTTGCCGAAGTAGCCACGCCCATGACGTTGTACGGCACCGCATTCTGCACCGCGATAGTATAGAGTGGCATAGTAATGCCCAGACCGATGCCGGTCATCACCATATTGAAAATAGCCAGGAAATAGCTGGTCTCGAATGTCATTGTGCTGAGCAGACCTATGCCCAGCGCCATTATGGCGAGACCGATAAAGCCCTGTACCCGGTAATGTCCTCCCGCGCGTGAGAGAGCCTGTCCCGAGATGAAACTGCCTGCCACCATACCGAGCATCATAGGCATTAGAAAGTTACCGCTGGTGGTGGCGGATAATCCCAAAACTCCCTGAAAGAAGAGCGGTATGAAGATTATAGTTCCGAACATGGCGATGCCGGTGAGGAAGATAATCGGGATTGAGACGGCGAAAACCCGGTTCTTAAATAGCCACAGGGGGATTATAGGTTCCGGGCTACGGCTGTCAACAATAACGAAGAGCAGAGCCATGATTGCCGAAAACACGAACATGCCGATAATGATTGCAGAAGTCCAGGGATACTCTACACCACCCCACGACAAAGCGAGCAAAGTAGGAACGGTGGCAAGTACCAGCAGAGCCACACCGAGGTAATCAATCTTATGTTCCAGTCTATCGGGGCGGACGTGGGGGAAGAAGAGAACAAAAAGAAGGATAATCAGGACTCCCAGAGGAATATTGATATAGAACACCCAGTGCCAGGAAAGGGTATCCGTGACAAAGCCGCCCAGCGTAGGTCCTATGA